>NZ_JADPUN010000001.1 GCF_015690345.1 Plantactinospora alkalitolerans
ACACCGACGACTTCCAACTCCCACGCCAACTCGTCCACGGACAGGATCCGCTGATACGGCTCACCATCGGCGACCGCGAACACCGTCCGCAACGACTCATGCCGGCCGATCACATCCCGCAACGCCGCACCCAACGCGACGACATCCATGTCTGCGGACAGCCGCACAGCCGACGAAAGGTTGTAGGTCGGGCTCGGCCCCTCCAACTGCTCCAGGAACCACAACCGACGCTGCGCGAACGACAGCGGCACCCGCTCCGGACGCTCCCCGGCCCGCAACGCCAGCCGGCTGTCCTGCGCATCCGTCAGCCGCCCAGCCAACTGCGCCACGGTCGGCGCCTCGAACAACGCCCGCAGCGGCACCTCCACACCCAGAACCACCCGAAGCCGCGAGATGAGCCGCACCGCGAGCAGCGAGTGCCCACCCAGCTCGAAGAAGCTGTCGTCGACGCCGACGGTGTCGATGCCGAGTACGTCGGCGAACGCGGTGCAGAGCAGTTCCTCCTGCACGCTCGCCGGTGGCCGGCCCGCACCCGCGGTGT
>NZ_JADPUN010000206.1 GCF_015690345.1 Plantactinospora alkalitolerans
GGGTGGTCCGAGGCCCACCGGACCGGCCGGCCCCAGGCCCTCCGGTCCGGTGGGCCTCGGACCACCCACTCCGGTGTCCGCCGTGCGTGTGGCGGACGGCTCCGGTTGCCGAGGTGTGCCGGCGCTGCTGTTCGGTTGATGGTCGCTCATCATTCCGCCCGCGCGGTCAGGTCGTCGGCTGTCGCCGCTGTGGGGGTTGCGTAGTGTCTGGACCGATCCGTTCGAGACCATCACGCCCCCCGCGGCCCGAGCCGCGTTACCGGAACGGGGTTCGCGGCGGCCGGTACCGCCCGGGAGGGAACCCGAGACGGCAGTCGCGGCCAGCGGAACATCCGGGTCGTCGGTGCCGTCCCCGGGGTCGGCGGCGATCACCCGGTCGGGCAGGAGCACGATCGCCAACAGCCCGCCGTACGCCGAGGTGCGCAGGCTCACCCGGATGCCGTCCCGCTTGGCCAGCTCCGCAACCACGTGCAGACCGACCTGGGCACCGTCCTTCAGCGCCGTCACGTCCGGCGTCGGCGCGGTGGCCAACAGCTCGTTCGCGCGTTCCAGCGCGTCCGCCTTCATCCCCACGCCGCCGTCTTCGATCTCGACCGCCACACCGCGCTTGACCTGGTTGCAGGTGACCCAGACCGTCGTCCCGGGCGGCGAGAACGCGAGAGCGTTGTCCAGCAGTTCGGACAGGAGGTGGATGGTTCCGGCGACCGCGTGTCCCACCACCGCGACATCGGGGGCGTTGCGCAGTGTGATCCGCTGGTAGTGCTGTGCTTCCGCGAACGCCGCCAGCAGCACCCGCCGGACCGGCACCGGATTCTGGAAGCGCCGGCCGATCTGCCCACCGGCCAGGATGACCAGGTTCTCCAGGAAGCGCCGGGTCTGGGTGAGCTGGTGGTTGATGTCGAAGAGTTCGGTCAGCAGTTTTTCGTCGCCGACCCGGTTCTGCAGGTCTTCGATGACCTTCAGGCCGCGCTGGAGGGGGCGCTGAGGGCGACGCGCGACGCCCATCAACATCGCGAGGCCGGCGGCCCGGGTCTTCGCCTCGTCGATTGCCGCTGCCGCCGCGGCCTTCAGCGACCTGTTGATGACCTCGGCGACCTGACCGATCTCGTCGCTGCCGTAGTCCTGGTTGGGTAGCTCGACCGCGAGATCGACCTTTTCGCGTCGGCGCAGTCGGTCCATCATGGCCGGCAGTTGCTGGTCCACCACGGACGCGGCGTCCTTGCCCAGTCGGGCGAGGCGGACGGAGAGCGCCTGGTCCACCAGGACCTGGGACTGGCGGATCGCCCAGACGATGGCGGCGATCGCGATGGACAGGGCGATCAGGCTGCCCAGCGACGCGGTAAGCAACTGGTTGTTACCGGTGCGGAGAGTCTGCGCCGAAACCTGGTCGGCCTGGACGACGGTCAGGTTGATCAGCTCGTCGGAGACCTGGCGGGTGATCGTCTCCCAGCGGACCCGGTTGACGGGCAGACCCCGGGGCACGCCGTTCTGCCACGCGCCGCTGGCGACCAGCGCGTTCTCCGCGGCGACGAGTTCCTTCCAGGGCCCGCTCGCCGCGATGGTCTCGTAACGCTTGCGGACCTCCGGCTGCAGATGCGGAGCGACGTTGGTCAGCGCGAAATGGTAGGCGCCGACGAGTCTCACGAACTCGAGATGCTCCTGCTGGTTGAGCGTGCGAGAGCCGAGGGCGCCGTCAATGGTGGACCCGGCCCGGGACATCAGGTCACTTGCGCGGAACGCCTCCGTCGCCGCGATGCCGCCCTGGGCCGCGGTCACATCGGGCACGATCCGGGCCTGGGTGTCGAAGAGGTTCGTCGCGGCATCGAGCAGGTTGTTGTAGAAATCGTAGATCTGTTGGCCGCTGACCGACCTGGAGTCGATCGTGCTCCGCACGCTCGGCATCTTGTCCAGGGAATCGGTCAGCGTCTGCCAACGTGTCGTGATGGATTCCGGCGCATTCGCCAACGCCGAATTCGCGGCGCTACGCAACGCGGTCAGTCGCTCGTCGGTCTGACGCCGTTGCTCGATCAGCGACTGCAGGTCTCTCGACGGCTGGGCCAGGTAGGCGACGCTCAATCGTCGTTCCTGTTGGACCGAGGCCAGGGCCGGAACCGCCGGGATCGACACGTTGCGGACGCCGTTGGCGACGGTTCGGTTATAGAAGCCCTGGAAGACGAGATATCCGGACGCCACCAGCCACAGAACCAGGGCGACGACGCCCGGGATGAGAACGAGCCTGATGACGCGACGTTTTATGGACTGCTGCCGGCCACGACGCCCACTCGACGTTGTCGACTGATTGCGGTTGTCCGAATCAGGTTGCCTGCTTGCGTGGTCGGCCTGGTTATGCGCCAACTTCAATCCAATCATGGGCAGCCCGGAAGAACCAGCAGGCGAAACACTGCTGGCCAATGCCGATCTGTGTGCAACCATACCGGTGTGTCCACTCTGGCACTAGCCCGCCCGAACCGTCGCTTCCGAGATGGCTTGATTGCACTGGTCAGCCTGGCGCCATTGCCATCAGCTACGAATAGACTACGCGGCACCCGTGGTAAGCGCGACGTCGCCGTCGGGCGTCCTGTTCGGACGGAGACTACTCCATCGCAAGGAAGCCGACGGACGACGAGTTCGAGGTTGTCGATCACCCGGGCCCCCGGCCGGGCTCACTCCGTGCCGGTGTTCACCACACAGCACAGATCGCCGTCCGGGTCGGCGAGCACGACGAAGTTCGCGTTGTGCGGACAGCGCCATGGGGTCGTGCGTCCGCCCACCAACGGTCAGTCGCCGTGTCCAGGCCGTTCGCCGGCGCGGCGGGCCTACCAGGTACCGGCGCGGCGGTCCCGCCAGGCGCGGCCGTCCGGGTCGTAGACCAACCGGTAGGTCGGGACCGCCCAGAGCCGCCGGTGCCAGGGCAGCCGGCTGGTCTCGTGTGGCAGGAGCCGACCCGGGGGGCGGGGGCCGACGCGCCCGCCCCGGTGCCAGTTCCGCAGGGCGTCGGCGGCGGCGGAGATGGCGCGTACCGCCGACTCCGGGTCCAGCAGATCCTCGTCATCGGAATGGTCGAGGTGCTCCCGCCAGAGCGCCAGCCGCAGGTCGCGGGGGAACCGCCGGGCTCCGTCGCCGAGCCCGGCCGGATCGTGCGGCGCGCGCTCGTCGTGGGTGTCGTCCAGCACCGCGCAGGAGAGTTCGCTGTCGTGGGTCCACGACCGGCGGTTGAAGTTGTCACTGCCGACGCTGCACCAGACGTCGTCGACGACACAGACCTTGGCGTGGACGTAGACCGGGGTACCGGCGTGGTTCTCCACGTCGAAGACGTGCACCCGGTCGGCGGCCGCCTCACGGCACAGCGCGATCGCCTGTTCCCGACCGACCTGGTTGGGGGGCAGGGCGAGTCGGCCGTCCACGTCGGGATGCCGGGGCACGACCGCGACCAGGTGCAGGCCGGGGTTGTCCCGCAACGCGTCGGCGAACAGCTTCGCCACCTCCTTGGACCAGAGGTACTGGTCCTCGAGGTAGATGAGTCGACGGGCCCGCTGGATCGCCTTCGTGTAACCCCGGGCGACGGTCTGCTCGCCGCGCTCCGCGAAGCCGTACGCCGGGCGCATCGCCGGATAGGTCCGCAGTACCTGGACCCGGTGCGGTCCGCACGGCGGCGGATCGGGCGGCTGCGGTGGCAGGCGGTCGGCGTGCAGGTCGGCACCGCGCAGCCGGTCCCGGATCGTGCTGATCGGCCCGTGCTGGTCCAGTGGAGCCGGATCGGTCCAGCGCTCCCGGAAGGTGAGGTCCAGTGCACCGACGACCGGGCCCCGCAGCGCCAACTGCACGTCGTGCCACGGCGGATTGTCGCCGTACGCCCGGGCCATCGCCACCGCCTGCGGGTCGCCGTGGTGGTCGCCGTCGTCGCGTCGGCTGTGGCACAGGTCGATGCCGCCGGCGAACGCGATGTCCCGCTCCGGCCGATCGGGATGCCGGAGTACGACCAGTTTCTGGTGGTGTGAGCCGCCCCGCCGGACGCGCTGGTCCAGCAGCACCTCGCCGCCGGCCGCCGCGACCTCGTCGCCGAGGTGCCGGTTCTCCTCCTCGCTGTACGCGAGCTTGTCCAGATGTGAGCGCCAGATCAGCCCCTTGACCACGACGCCGCGCCGGGCGGCGTCGGCCAGCAGCTCGGCGATGGTCGGCCCACCGTCGCGGAGCCGTTCGTCCGGGTCACCGCGCCAGTCGGTGAAGAACAGGTGGTCGCCCTCGCGCAGTTCCCGTACCTCCGAGACGAGCCGGTCGAAGTACGTCGCGCCGTGGACGAGTGGCTCGACGAGGTTGCCGTCGCACCAGACGGGCAGCGAAGAGTCGGGATTGCCGCGCTCCGCCGCACTGAGGAACCAGTCCTGCGGTTGCACGGGACTCCTCTCGGTAGCTGATGTTCCCACCGTAGGACGATGCCCGCCCCGCCGCATCCCGGCCACCTGGCCGCGGGTGCTGGGCGGATGACGGACATCCGGCTACGGGTGCTCGGCTGACTCTGCCGGTCTGGCGCCGGCGTCCTCGTGGCCCGGCCACCAGGCGGCGTGGCCGAGCAGGGCGGTGATGGCCGGGGTGAGGAACAGCGACATCACGAAGGCGACGATGGCGATGCCGCAGGAGATGGCGAAGCCCATCTGGGTCAGGGTGCTGTTGCCGGCCAGCATCAGCGAGGCGAACGTACCCGCGAGGATGAGCCCGGCGGCGGCCACCGTCGGTCCGGCGTGCCGGATCGCCATGCTGGCGGCGTCGCGGGGGCTCCGGCCCTCCCTGGCCTCCTCGCGGAGTCGGGCGATCATCAGGATGTTGTAGTCGGTGCCGAGCGCGACGACGAACAGATACATGATCACCGGGAGGATGAAGATCAGGCCGGGCTCGCCGAGCCCGATCTGGAAGATCAGTACGGTGGCGCCGAGGGTCGCCGCGAAGCCGAGGCCGACCGAGAGCATCAGGTACCAGGGCGCGACGGCACTGCGGAGCAGCAGGCCCAATATGATCATGATGAGGATGGCGGCGACCGGGAACACGACCGCGTAGTCGCGGTCGACCGCCGCCTGGATGTCGACGAAGACCGCGGTGATGCCGCCGACGAGTGCGGTCGTCCCGTCGGGTGCCGCCCCGTGCGCGGTACGCCGCAGCGGGCCGTCGACGGTCCGCAGTGCCGCGGCGGACTGGGGCGTGTCCGCGAGAGTCACCTGGAAGTTCGCGACGGTCCGGTCCGGTGAGAGGGTCGGCGCGCCGACCTGCCCGACGCCGGGCACCCGGGTCAGCTCGTCCCGGTACGCGTCGAGCTGGCCGGCCGGCAGTGGTCCGCCGCCGTCGGAACGCAGGAACACGTTGGACGGCTCGGTCGCGCCGGCCGGCAGGCCCTTGAGGAGTTCCCTGCTCCAGACGTTGGACTCCGACTCGGTAGCGGTCGATCCGCTGCTCAGATCGAAGTTGGGGTGGAAACCGAACGCGAACACCGCGAGCACGACCAGCGCTCCGCCGGACACCGCGGCGTACACCGCCGGGCGTCGGCCCAGCGAGCGGCCGATCGCGGCGAACCGTGCGCCGCGCGGCTCGTGCCGCCACGCCTTGGACGGCCAGAACACCCTGGTCCCGAGCAGCGACACCACCGCCGGGATGAGGGTGAGGCCGGCGACCAGGGTGGTGGCGACCGCGATCGCCAGCGCGGGCCCGAGGGACCGGAACAGGCCGAGCGTCGACAGCGCCAGCGCCAGAAAGGCGATGATGACCGCACCGGCGGCGGACGCGATCGCCTCGCCGGCCCGGGCGACCGCGCTGACCATGGCCGTCTTCGGATCCTCGCCCAGCCGCAACCGTTCGCGGTAGCGGAACATCAGGAAGAGGATGTAGTCGGTACCGACCCCGAACAGCACGACGATGAGCATCGCGCTCACCGAGCTGTCGGTCTTGAGATCGAACGCGTCATTGGCCCAGGCGATCAGGCCGGTCGCGATCTGCGACACCAGACCGATGATGACCACCGGCAGGAGCGCGATGATCGGGCTCCGAAAGATGATCAACAGCAGGATCAGGATGAGCCCGATCGTGGCGACCCCGATGATCAGGTTTGCCCGCTCTCCGGAATTCTGGGCGTCGAGGGCCTGCGCGGCCGTACCCGTGATGCCGGCCTTGAGGTCGGACCCGTCGAGCTGGGCCGGCAGCGCGTCCCGCAACCGCTGCACCGCGTCGGCCTGGGCCTGGTCCGCCGCGCTGCGCTGCGGTGTGAGCTGCACCGCGATGATCTGGATCGACCGGTTCGGCGACGGTGGCGTCGGAAGGAGGGCGACGACGTCCGGGATCCGCTGCCCGCCGAGTGCCTGGGCGATCGCCCCGACCTTCGCCGCATCGGCGTCGGTCAGCGGCGCGTCGTCCTTCCGCTCGAACACGATGATCGCCGCCGGTGTCGCCGCCTGCGGAAACGCCTTCCGCTGTAGCTGCGCCGCCCGGATCGACTCGTAGTGCGAGGGCAGGAAGGACGCCTCGTCGGTGGTGGCGGTCAACGTGGGCGCGAAACCGATCACCGCGGCGGCGGCGATCACCCAGGCCACGATCACCCAGATCGGATGGTGGACCACGAACCGTCCCACACCGGCGAACACCAGCGGCACCTCTTCGCGATAGGCGGATCCCTCCGTGATCAACCTAAACGCTAAATTGCCGTCAAGTGGGACAAATGCCACGGCTACCTGCCGGGACCAGCTCGAACCTGCCGGGCCGGTCCGGAGCGGTCAGCCCTTGAAGGCGCCTTCCATGATCCCCTGTACCAGCCGCCGCCCGACGAAGACGAACAGCACCAGCAGCGGCAGGGTGGCCAGGAACGAGCCCGACATGGCCAGGCCCAGGTCGATGTCCCGGTTGTTCTGCAGCGCCTTGATGGCGATCTGGGCGGTGTACTGCTCCGGCGACTTCAGCACGATGAACGGCCACAGGAAGTCGTTCCAGGCGTTGACGAACCCGAACAGTCCCAGCACGAACGCCGCCGGGCGGACCAGCGGGAAGGCGATCCGCCAGAAGATCTGCCAGGTCGTCGCGCCGTCCACCCGGGCGGCGTGCATCAGCTCGTCGTTAAGGGTGCCGACCATGTGCTGGCGCATCCAGAAGATGCCGAACGCGGTCACCAGCCCGGGGACGATCACGGCCTGAAGGGTGTCCACCCAGTCGAGCTGCGACATGATCAGATACTGCGGGATGATGGCCAGTTGGGCCGGCACCGTCATGGTCAGCACGACGATGAGGAACAGGGTGTTGCGGCCCGGAAACTGCAGCTTGGCGAAGGCGAAACCGGCCAGCGCACACAGCACCGCCTGGCCCACGCCGATCGTGGTGGAGATGATGACGCTGTTGACGAGCGCCTGCACGAACGGCACGGTCTCGAATACCAGGTTCGCCAGGTGCAGGAAGTTGCCGCCGGGCAGGACGTGCGGTGGCAGGCTCGTCGCGGTGGCCGAGTCCGTCGTGGCCACCACGAACATCCAGTAGAGCGGGAAGACGCTGAAGAACACCATGGCGCCGAGCGCCACGTACACCGTGATCGGGACCCGGTTGGCGCTGCGTCGGCGGCGCGGTGCCCGCCCGGTGGTCGGGGATGCGGGGTTCATGGACGCTCCGAGCGGATGCGGGTGACCAGCAGGTAGTTGATCGCGGCGACGATCACGACCATGACGAACAGCGCGACCGCGACGGCGGCGCCGTAGCCGAAGTGGAACCGGCCGAAGGCCTGCTCGTAGAGGAAGAGGGTGAGGGTCTGGCACTGCCGTGCCGCTCCACAGGTAAGCCCACCCACCGGGTTGACCAGCAGCGGCTCGGTGAAGGTCTGCAACCCGAAGATCGTCGACGTGACGACGGTGAACACGATGATCGGTCGCAGCGACGGGATGGTGATGTGGCGGAACTGCTGCCAGCTGTTGGCGCCGTCCATGGCGGCGGCCTCGAACAGGTCGCGGGAAACGGTCTGGAGCGAGGCGAGGTACAGCAGGGTGTTGTAGCCGGTCCACCGCCAGGCGATCATCAGGGCGATCATCACGTGGCTGCCCCACACCGACGCGGTGAAGTCGACGTGCGGGAAACCCAGCAGTTCGAGAAACCAGTTGAGCATGCCGTAGTCGCGGTCGAAGAGCTGGGCGAAGACGATGGTCGTCGCCGCCACGGAGGTGACGTAGGGAACGAGCACCGACATCCGGAACAGCGTGGCCGCCCGCAGCCGTACGTGGTTGAGCACGTGCGCCAGCCCGAGCGCGATCAGCAACTGCGGAACCGTCGACAGCACCCAGATGCTGAACGTGTTGCGCAGCGCACCCCAGAACCGCGGATCGTGGACGAGCTCGGAGAAGTTGTCCAGCCCCACGAAGTGCCGCTCGCCGATGAGGTCCCAGTCGAACAGTGCGACGTAGAACGTGAACAGCAGCGGGAAGAGGCCGAAGATGAGGAACAGGACGAAGAACGGCGCCACGTAGCCGTACGGCGCCAGTCGCTCGCGTACGCCCTGCTGGACGTGGCGGTACCGGCTGGGCCCGCGGGTGGTCCCCGCGGACGTGGCCGGGCTGAGCGTGGTGGTCACTGCGGTCACCTTCCCAAGATGCGGCGGCCGGGTTGGCGCCGGCCGCCGCACATCAGTCGTCCGTTCAGCCCCGGAGGGCGTTCTTGACGTTGGTCAGCGCGGTGTCCCACGCGTTGGCGGGGTCGACCTTGCCCTGCTCGACGCTGGTGAGGGTGTTGAGCAGTTCGCTGCCGACGGTGGCGTCGTCGGGACCGATGTAGAAGGGTTTGACGTTCACGACGGACTGGGTGTAGATCTTGCCGATCGGTGCGTTGGAGAAGAACGGCTCTTCCCGGCCGACAAGCTGCGGATCCGTGTAGACCGACGGTGTCGTCGGCAGATTTCCCTTCGCCAGGAAGTTCGCCAGCTGGCCGGCCGGCGACTGCATCTCGGCGATGTACTTCCAGGCCGCCTTCGGGTTCTTGGCCCGCTTGGGGATGGCGAGGTAGCTGCCGCCCCAGTTCCCCGAACCGCCGGGGATCGTGGCGATGTCCCACTTGCCGGTGGTACCGGGGGCGTTGGTACGGATCGCGTTGAGCATCCACGCCGGCGCGGACACCACCGCGAAGTCACCCTTGCTCATCCCCGCGGTCCACCCGGTCGAGAACGAGCCCTGCTTGGCGGAGATGCCCGAGGCGAAGACCTTCAGCGTCAGGTCGAACGCCGCCTTGACCTGTGGGTTCTTGTCGTACGACAGCTTGTGGTCCGCGTCGTAGTAACGCTCCGTGCCCTGGTTGACCGCCTGGTAGAAGATGCTCGTCGGCGTGTTGTCCAGGAACGGCTTGCCGGTTGCCTGGACGTACTGCTTGCCGACCTCCGTGAACGCGTCCCACGTCGGCCACAACTTGGAGACCTGCTCCCGATCGGTGGGCAGACCGGCGGCCTTGAAAAGGTCCGTGCGGTACGCGATCGCCATGCCGCCGACATCCGTCGGTATCCCCACGATCTTGTCCCCGGTCGTCGACTGCGACATCACCCAGTCGAGGTAGTCGCCCTTTATCTTGTCGGCGCCGAGCGTGGTCAGGTCCACGAAGTTCTCCGGAGCCTGCATGAACTTCGGCAGGTCGTCACCCTGGATCAGCACGAGGTCGGGCACCTTGCCGCCGGCCAGTGCCGCGGTGAGTGCCTGGGCCGTCTCGGTCGTGCTGCCCACCTCGGTGAGCTTGATCTTCGCGTCCGGATGAGCCTTCGTGTAGGCATCGACGTCGATTTTCTGGTTGATCCCGGTAAATGACCAGAACTCGAACCCGGAGCCATCGTCGTCCCCCGATCCTTCCGAACAGCCGGAAGCCAGGAGCACGGCCGCGGCGAAGACGGCTATAGTATTGACGCGCTTCACGCGGCCCTCCATACGGTGGTGTGCGGCCCGGCGCGACCGCGGTGAATCCTGCGGATCAGATACCGGCCGGGCACCGCGTGGCGGAGGTGATGACTCTCCCCACGAGAGGCTCAGGCGCGAGCCACTGCGCCGTCGACATGCCTTCGCTGCGAAGCCGGATCAACGGCCTCCATCAGCATCGATATCTGTCGTATGACGTGTGAGGATACCCAGCACCACCTGGTCCGTCAATGATCGTGAGGGGCTGGAAAGCAGCACAGCGGCAGTGCCGGTGGGGTCGGCGCCGGCCACCGACGCACCACTTGCGACAGAGCGGGGCTAGGGAGACTGCTCCTTCAACGGGTACGGGATGAACGTGCTGCGGTTCTCGTCCAGGTCGAGGCGACGGCCGATCGGTGCGGCGGCCCGCTGTGGACAGGTCATCCGGGTGCAGGTCTTGCAGCCCGGCCCGATCGGGGTGGCCGCCTCCGTCGCGTGCAGGTCCACTCCGGTGGAGTAGACGAGCCGCCCGGCGTGCCGGGTCTCGCAGCCCAGCCCGATCGCGAAGACCTTGCCGGGCTGGCCGTAGCCGCCGTGGTGCCGGGTGACCGTACGGGCGATCCACAGGTAGCGCTGCCCGTCCGGCATCGCCGCGACCTGCGTCATCACCCGGCCCGGCGCGCTGAACGCCTCGTACACGTTCCAGAGTGGACAGGTGCCGCCGGAGCGGGAAAACGGAAAACCCGTCGCGGACTGGCGTTTGGACATGTTGCCGGCCCGGTCGACCCGGACGAACGAGAACGGCACGCCGCGCGCCTTGGGCCGTTGCAGGGTGCTCAGCCGGTGGCAGACGCTCTCCCAGCCCATCGCGAAGTGATTGGTGAGCAGTGCGATGTCGTACCTCATCGCTTCGGCGGCCGTCAGGAACTCCCGGTACGGCAGAATCAGCGCGGCGGCGAAGTAATTCGCCAACCCGACCCGCATAAGAATCTGTGTCTGCAGGTCGTCGAACTTCTCGTCCTCGATGATTTCGTCGATGACGTCGGCGTATTCCAGCAGGGCTATCTGGGCACCTATCCGGATCGCCGCCTGGCCGCCGCGCAGCGACGTCGACAGGTGCAGGGTGCGGGTCTGGGGCCGGTACCGGTGCAGCTCACCGGCGAGTGAGTCGGTGTCCTGCCGGACGATCCGGATGCCGTGCCGGTCGGCCAGCCGGTCGTTCAGGGCCGGCCGGCTCTCGCCGCGGCGCAGTCCCAGTTCGGCGGCCAGGTTCTCGGCCGCCTCGTCCAGGTCCGGCACGTAGTTCTGCCGGCGGTAGAAGAAGTCGCTGACCTGGTCGTGCGGGCTCCGCCCGGATACCAGTTCGCGGTCGCCGACCACCTCGGCGAGCTGGTCGTCGGCCTGCCGGTAGCGCCGGTACAGGTCGATCACCGCCTCCGCGACCTCCGGCAGCCGGGTGGCGAGTTCCGCCAGGTCGGGCAGGGTCGCCCGGGTGGGCAGCGCCTCCCGGAGCTGCGACACCAACCGGGGCGTGTCGTGCGGGGCGAAGTACGCGGTGTCGACGCCGAAGACCTCGGTGATCCGGATCAGCACGGCGACGGTAAGCGGCCGGGAGTCGTGTTCGATCTGGTTCAGGTAGCTGGGGGAGATGGCGAGCTGCCGGGCGAGTTCGATCTGGCTGATGCCGTGCTCCTCGCGCAACCGGCGTAGTCGCGCGCCCGCGAACGTCTTGACCATGGCGACTCCCTCCGCCCGATCCCGTCACATTAACACAGCTGTTAAAAACGTCATTTGCAACTTCGCAAAACTGCGGTCGGACTTTTCAAAAATTGGCCGTTTCCGTATCTCGACCCTCCGATCCGGACCATGCCATCGTTTCGACATCACCGAGCGGGTGGCCGGCAGAGACAGCGTCCGGAGGAGGAACCGATGAGCACACCAGCGGAGCAGTTGCGTACCGAATGGGCCACCGACCCGCGCTGGCGGGGGGTGGAGCGGACCTATCGCGCCGAGGACGTCGTCCGGTTGCGCGGTGTGGTCCAGGAGGAGCACACGCTCGCCAGGCGGGGGGCCGAGCGGTTGTGGCGACTTCTGCACGAGCAGGAGTACGTCCACGCGCTCGGTGCGCTCACCGGCAACCAGGCGGTGCAGATGGTCCGGGCCGGGCTGAAGGCCATCTACCTGTCCGGCTGGCAGGTCGCCGCCGACGCCAACCTCGCCGGGCAGACGTACCCGGACCAGAGCCTCTATCCGGCCAACTCGGTGCCGGCGGTGGTCCGCCGGCTCAACAACGCGCTGCTGCGCGCCGGGCAGATCGGTACGGCGGAGGGAGCCGTGGACGGGCCCGACTGGCTCGCCCCGATCGTCGCCGACGCGGAGGCCGGGTTCGGTGGCGTGCTGAACGCGTACGAGCTGATGAGCGCGATGATCGCGGCCGGCGCCGCCGGGGTGCACTGGGAGGACCAACTCGCCTCGGAGAAGAAGTGCGGCCACCTCGGCGGCAAGGTGCTGATCCCGACCGGACAGCACGTCCGGACCCTCAACGCCGCCCGGCTCGCCGCCGACGTCGCCGGCGTCCCGTCGGTGATCGTCGCCCGCACCGACGCACAGGCCGCCACGCTGCTCACCACCGACACCGACGAGCGGGACCGGGCCTTCACCACCGGCGAGCGGACCGCCGAGGGTTTCTACCGGGTACGCAACGGCATCGAGCCGTGCATCGCCCGTGGCCTGGCCTACGCCCCGTACGCCGACCTGCTCTGGATGGAGACCGGCACCCCGGATCTCGCCGTCGCCCGCCAGTTCGCCGAGGCGATCAGGGCGCGGTATCCGGACCAGTTGCTCGCGTACAACTGCTCGCCGTCGTTCAACTGGCGAAGGCACCTCGACGACGACGCGATCGCCAAGTTCCAGCGCGAACTCGGGCACCTGGGGTACGCCTTCCAGTTCATCACGCTGGCCGGCTTCCACGCCCTCAACTACTCGATGTTCGACCTGGCCCGGGGCTACGCCGCCGAAGGCATGCCGGCGTACGTGCAGTTGCAGGAGCGGGAGTTCGCCGCCGAGGCCGACGGCTACACGGCGGTCCGGCACCAGCGCGAGGTCGGCACCGGCTACTTCGACCTGATCAGTACGGTGCTCAACCCCGCAGCGGAGACGACCGCGCTGCGCGGTTCGACCGAGGAGGAGCAGTTCCGATGAGAGTTGTCGTCACCGGCCCGATGGAGGACCGGTTCGAGGAGATCCTCAGCCCGAAGGCCCTCGACTTCCTCGTCGCGCTCGACAGCGAGTTCGCGGCCCGCCGGGTGGCGCTGCTGGACACCCGCCGGGCCCGGCGGGCCCGGTACGCCGAGGGCCAACTGCCGGAGTTCCTGCCCGGAACGGCCGCGATCCGGGCCGACCCGGACTGGCGGGTGGCGCCGCCGGCACCGGGGCTGCTCGACCGGCGGGTCGAGATCACCGGCCCGCCGGACCGGCGGATGACAGTCAACGCGCTCAACTCCGGTGCCCGGGTCTGGCTGGCGGACTTCGAGGACGCACTTGCGCCGACCTGGGACAACGTCGTCCACGGGCAACTCAACCTGGTCGACGCGATCGACCGCCGGATCGACTTCACCGACGGGCGGGGCAGGCGGTACGCCCTCGGCGACGATCCCGCCACCATCGTGGTCCGGCCGCGCGGCTGGCATCTGGTGGAGAAGCACATCGTGGTCGACGGGCGGGCGGTCCCGGCCAGCCTGGTCGACTTCGGGCTCTACTTCTTCCACTGCGCGCAGCGGCAACTCGACGCGGGCAGCGGGCCGTACTTCTACCTGCCGAAGTTGGAGGACCATCGCGAGGCGCGGCTCTGGAACGACGTCTTCGGGTTCGCCCAGAACCATCTCGGCATTCCGCAGGGCACGATCCGGGCCACCGTGCTGATCGAGACCATCACCGCCGCCTTCGAGATGGACGAGATCCTGTACGAGCTCCGCGAGCATTCCGCCGGGCTGAACGCCGGCCGCTGGGACTACATATTCAGCGTCATCAAGAACTTCGGGCAGCGGAACGACTTCGTCCTGCCGGACCGGGGCGACGTGACGATGACGGTGCCGTTCCTGCGGGCGTACACCGAGTTGCTGGTGCGGACCTGTCACCGGCGCGGGGCGCACGCGATCGGCGGAATGGCCGCCGTCATCCCCAGCCGGGACCCGAAGGTGAACGCCGCCGCAATCGGCAAGGTCCGGGCGGACAAGGAGCGCGAGGCCGCCGACGGGTTCGACGGATCCTGGGTGGCACATCCCGGCCTGGTGCCGGTCTGCCGGGACGCCTTCGACGCCGTGCTCGGCGACCGGCCGCACCAGCTCGACCGGCTCCGCCCCGAGGTCACGGTCGGCGCCGACGACCTGCTGGCCGTCGACCGCACACCGGGCCGGGTGACCGGCGCGGGGTTGCGCGGCAACGTGGCGGTGGCGCTGCGCTATTTTGACGCCTGGCTGGGCGGAAGCGGGGCGGCGGCCATCTTCGACCTGATGGAGGACGCGGCCACGGCCGAGATCGCCCGCTGCCAGGTGTGGCAGTGGCTCCAACACGCTACGCCGCTGGCCGAGGGCGGCCGGGTGACCGAGGAACTGGTCCGGTCGATCCTGGTCGAGGAGGTGGCGACCCTGAACGCCGAACGGTCGGTCGAGGAACGGGACCGGTCGACCCAGGCGGCGGAGATCTTCGTGCGGACCGCGCTCGGCGAGGAGCTACCAGCCTTCTTCACCACGGAGGCGTACGCCCGGCACCTCGTCACGCCCGTGGCACCGCCGCTCGCCCGGTAGGCGTCCGCTGTCCGGGCAGGGATCGGCGAGGCGCCCCGCAGCACTCCGGGCGCGGGCCACGGTCGGCACCGTGGCCCGCGCGCCGGGTGTCAGGAGGTGCGCGTCAGCCGTACCTCCAGGCCGATCCCGTCGGCGCCGATGGTGCAGGTGGTGAAGTCGCTGGCCGCCGCGAGCCGGCGGAACCGTTCCGCCGAGTACGCCCGGCGCCGCAACCCCCGCAGGGCAAGCCTGGTCAACAGCGCGTCCCGCCGCGACAGCCCCATCCTCGACACCTCGACGCCGATGTCGGCGGTGCTGGCGTCCCTGTTCATGTCCTGGATCAGGGCGACCCCGCCCGGACGGAGGACGCGGCGCATCTCGTTGAGTGCCTTCACCGGCTCCCGGAAGTTCTTGAACGCGGCCTGACAGACGATCACGTCGAAGGAGCCGTCCGGAAAGGGCTGCGCGGCGACGTCACCGTGCCGGAAGTCGGCGGTCACGCCCTCCCGGCGGGCGTGGCGTGCGGCGATCTCGACGAACGAGTGGCTGATGTCCAGGCCGGTGACCCTGAAACCGCGGCGGGCCAGCTCCACGGCGAAGTAGCCGGGGCCCGGCGCGATCTCCAGTATCTCGACGTCCTGCGGTAGCGAGTCGGTGAAACTGGTGGCCTGCTTTCGGTAGATGTCCAGCTGACTGGCCGATCCGCGGGTGCGGGCGTACCAGCGGGCCATCGCGCCTTCCATGGCCAGCATAGGCAGTCGTTTGGTGTGGGTGGTGCTCATGGGTCTCCTCCTGATCGTTGCGGAGGGCCCGGCTATCCTTGATCTGCCGCTTGCCGCCGGGTCCGCCCCGTTGGTGAGTCGAGGTTCCGGGGCCGGTGTCGCCACACCGCCCCGGAACCGGTTTTCCTAGCCGAAGGCGACCTCCGGCGGCATCTCCCCGGTTTCATGGAACCGGCGCCACATGTCCTGCCCCGGCAGCGTCCCCTCGGTGAGTTGATTGAGCAGCCCACGTGCCCACTCCAGATCCGCCTGGCGCATGGCGAGGTCGTATTCGGCCTCGATGAGGAACAGCGAGTGGACCTTCTCGTGATAGCCGTCCAACGCGGCGCGCTCGTCGGCGAGCTGCCGCTCCAGCACGGCCACGCGTTGCTGTAACAGACGGGTCGCCTCGTCGGGTCCGAGTACGCCCATGACCGACAGCGCCGCCCGGAAACGCGGTTGCTCGGGCTCCGGAACGGCGATGAGTTCACCGACCCAGTCCCTCAACTCGTCGCTACCCGCCGGGGTGATGCGGTAGACGGTCCGTTCGGGACGCCCACCCTGCCGCCCGCTCGCCACCACCTCCAGGAACCCGTGCTTCTCCACGCTCTGCACGACGGTCGTCGGCGCGGCCAGTTTCGACGTCAACCGCGACGGGAACCGGGTGCTGTTCGCCCGCACTCCGGAGGTTTCCGGAGGCCAGGCGGAACTGCTCGTGCACGACCTGGACACCGGCACCACGACGTTCCTCGGGATGACCGCCGGGCGGTATCCGCAGGGCATGGCCCGGCCGGTCAAGATGATCCGGGACGGCCTCGGCGCGGTCTATTCGGTGGGTGCCCTGCTGGGGGAGGCGCTGTATCTGACGACCGGGCCGGGCGAGCCGGTGCCACTGCCCTGTCCCCGGAGCGCGGACTACCTGTTCCCGTGTGACCGGTTCGACGTCGACGAGGCGGGCGCGACCGTGGTGCTCGCCGCCGAGGGGCAGGCGTACCGGATCGACGTCGCCAGCGGCCGGCGTACGCTGCTCAATCCGGAGACCGAGGACGTCGAGCGGATCCACACCTCGCTGAACGACATCCGGATCTCCCGGGACGGTACCGCGATGACCTGCTCCTGGATGTACAGCGACCCGGGCGATGTGCGGGACCTCGACGGGCTGGCCCGGGCGTCGGCCGGTGCGGCCGCCGTCTATCCGACGGACGTGGTGCTCCCCAACGGCTTCGGGCGTCGGCACGAGCCGATCCGGATCAGCGCCGACGGCCGGACGATCCTCTACCAGCAGCGCACCGTCTACGACATCGAGGAGGGCGACCATCTGCGCGTCCTCGACGTCGATCATGGCGAGTGGTACGACGTGGCCGCCGGACTCACCCCCGACGGGGTGGACCTGGCCGATGCGGAAATGGCCGACAACGGCAGCCTCGTCGTGATGCCGTACGACGACGAGGAGGAGGGTGCGGTCCTCGCCCAACGGCTCAGGTGAGCGGCGGAGGGCGGGTGGCTCGGTGTGCACCGGGCCACCCGCCCCGTGCGGGCTACTTGTCGTCGGCGAGCGCGACCAGCGCACTGGCGGTACGGAAGTACTGGCTGCGGCCGAGATCGCCGATGGTCTTGATACCCAGGGCCTCCTTGAGGTGGGTCGCGGCCCGCTCGCTGACGCCGGCCAGCGCGGCGACCGGGGCGTCGACGAGTTCGGCCAGGCTCTTGTCCTGGTACTCCTTGTCGACCAACGTGGCGAGGTTGGCGGTAACCGGCACGAATGCTCCCAGTGAGTCATGGGTCCGGCACGGCGCCGGACCCATCCGGCATTGTTCCATGTAGGACGGAACCGCCACCCCATGCCCTGGCCCATTATCCTAGGATGCTGTACCGGTGGTGACCTGAGTAGATCTTGACAATCTCCTGCTGTTCCTGCGACTGTTCCCACGACAAGAGTCGTCAACATCTCGGCGACCCTGAGGGTCGGACGGGGTTCAGCTCTGCTGGACGTTGCGGGTGAGTGCGGCGAGTTCGGCCTCGCGGTCGGCGCGGTCGCGGGGCCAGCCGGCCGCGTCCGGCCGGCGCTGCCAGGGCAGTGGCCCGCCCGGCGGCCGGTACTCGACACCGAGCGCGTCCAGCCGGCCCAGGTGGGCATGCAGCCGGTCGTCGAAGCCGTCCGCGCTGCCCGCCGCCGACCAGACCGCCTCGGCGAACGCGGAGAGCCGGGGAAAGGCCAGGTAGTCGACGGTGCGTGGACTGTCGGCGTGCTCGGTCCAGAGGTTGCACTGCGCGCCGACGATCCGGTCCCGCAACTCGGCCGGCAGGTCGGCGGGTACCGGCTCGAAGGCCCGGACGTCCGCCACGGTGAGCACCGTACCGACCGGGATCGGCTCGTCCGGGCCGTCGGACTGCCGGTAGTCCAGATAGGCGGCGGTGTCCCAACAGGCCACCACCTCGTGTCCGGCGCGGGCCGCCGCGACCGCCAACGCCGGCCCCCGCCAGGCGGCGACCGTCGCGCCCGGCGGAAGCGAACCCTCCAGGATCTCGTCCCAGCCGAACAGCATCCGGCCGCTCGCGGCGAGGTGCTGCTGGAACTGCCGGACGAACCAACCCTGCAACTCGTCCTCGCCGCGCAACCCGAGATCCCGCATGCGCTGCTGGGCGAGGGGACTGGCCCGCCACTCGTCCTTGACGCACTCGTCGCCGCCGATCCCGATGTGCCGGCTCGGAAACAGCTCCATCACCTCGTCCAGCACGTGCCGGAAGAACGCGACGGTCTCGTCGGAGACGTTGAGCACCCGGCCGGAAACCCCCCACCGGGTGCCGACCGCGGCCGGCTCGCCGGAGTCGTTGCCCAGTTCCGGATAGGCGGCGATGGCGGCCTGGGTGTGACCGGGCAGGTCGATCTCGGGTACGACGGTGACGAACCGCTCCGCCGCGTACGCGACGATCTCCCGGATGTCGTCCTGGCTGTAGTAGCCGCCGTGCGGCCTGCCGTCGAACCGCTCGTGCTGGCGTGACCCGACCATCGACTCGGCACGCCATCCGCCGACCTCGGTCAGTCGGGGGTAGCGCCGGATCTGGATTCGCCAGCCCTGGTCGTCGGTCAGGTGCAGATGCAGCACGTTCAGCTTGTGCGCGGCCAGCAGGTCGACGAGGCGCAGCACCCCGGCGACCGGCAGGAAGTGCCGGGCGACGTCGAGCATGCAGCCCCGCCAGCCGAACCGGGGCGCGTCGGCGATCTCGACACCCGGCACGGTCCACGGGCCGGCCGTCACCGGCGCGCGACGGTACACGGCCGGCGGCAGGAGTTGGCGCAGGGTCTGGGCACCGTAGAAGGCGCCGGCGGGGGAGCCTCCGGTGATGGCGATCCCGTCGGGGCGTACCCGCAGGTGGTAGCCCTCGGCGGGCATAGTCGGGTCGACGGTGAGGGCGATGCCGCCGGGTCCGGCTGGTCCGGGCAGCGGCAGGCCGGTGGCGCCGGAGAGCGCCGTCCGCAGCCAGTGCGCGACCCCGGCGCAGGCCGGGTCCGCGCCGAGGGTCGTCGCCGCGTCGAGGGTGAAGGTGCCGGAGCCGGTACGGGTGACGGCGACCGGACGGGGCAGCACTATTCCTTCACCGCCCCGCCGAGGCCGGAGACCAGGCGGCGCCTGACGAAGACGAAGAAGACCAGCACCGGGATGGTCATCAGGGTCGAGGCGGCCATGATCCCGCCCCAGTCGTTCTCGTCCGGCTTGAAGAACACCAGCAACGCGGCCGGCAGGGTCTGGTTCTCGGTGGCGCTGATGATGAAGGTCTTCGCGAACAGGAAGTCGTTCCACGCGATGATGAAGGAGAAGACGCTGGTCGCCGCCAGGCCGGGCGCGATCAGCGGAAACAGGATCCGCCACAGGATGGTGAACCGGGAGGCGCCGTCCATGATGGCCGCCTCCTCCACCTCCTTCGGCACCGCCGCCACGAAGCCGCGCAGCATCCAGATCGCGAACGGCAGGCTGAAGGCGACCTGTACCAGGATCAGCGAGCCGAGGGTGTTCAACCCGACGCCGGGTACCGTCCGGCCGAGATCGCGGATCTGGAAGAACAGCGGAATGCTCAGCGCCTCCACCGGCACCATCTGGGCGATCAGGAACAGCACCAGGATGGTGGTCCGGGTGCGGAAGCGGTAGCGGGTCAGCGCCACCGCGGCCAGGAACGCGATCAGCGCGCTCAGCGCGACCACCGCCAGCGCGACGACCAGGCTGTTCAGGAGGTACCGGCCGAAGCCGCTGACCCCGAGCGCGGACCGGAAGTGGTCCAGGGTCGGGTGCAGCGTCCACGGGCGGGGATCGGCGGAGAGGATCTCGCCGGTCGGCTTCAACGCGGACAGCACCATCCAGTAGATCGGGAACACCGTTGCGACCGCGACCGCGATCGCCACGCCGTCGGCGATCCGACGCCGCACCACCCTCACAGTTCCTCCCCGGTGCGGCGGAGTGCCCGCAGGTAGAAGAGGGTGACCACGAGCAGGATCACCGTCATCACGATGCCGATCGCCGAGCCGAGGCCGTACTGGGCGGAGGCGAAGGCCTTCTGGTACGCGTACACGTTGAGCACCATGTTCTGGCCGGCGATGCCGCCGCCCCTGGTCATCACGTAGATCTGGGTGAACACCTTGAAGTCCCAGATGATCGACTGGATCACCACGATCGTGATGAGCGGGCGCAGCATCGGCGCGGTGACCCGGCGGAACGTGGTGAAGGTGCTCGCCCCGTCCAGCGCCGCCGCCTCCAGCACCGAACCGGGGACGGCCTGGATCCCGGCGTACAGGGTGATCATCACGAACGGAAAGGAGTGCCAGACCACCACCGCGCCGACCAGCGCGAACGCCACGCTCCGGTCGTAGAGCCAGTTGTAGCCGTCCAGGCCCAGCACCTCGTTGACCAGGCCGAGGTTGCTGTCGAACAGGAACGCCCAGACGACCGAACCGGTCATCGCCGGCGCGGCCCAGGCGGTCAGGGCGGCGAACGACAGCACCGTCCGGGCCACCCGGCCGATCCGGGTCATCAGCACCGCCAGCGCGGCGCCGAGGGCGAGCGTCACCAGCACGCAGCCGGCGGCGAAGACCACCGTCTGGTTGAGCACGCTCCAGAACGCCGGATCGCCGAACAGGGTACGGAAGTTGCCCGTGCCCACGAACCGGGCCGGCTCACCGCCGCTGACCTGTGGCTGCCCGTACTCGAAGGTGGAGAGCAGGCCGAGTTGGTACAGCGGGTACGCGAACATCGGCACGAGAACGGCGAGCGCCGGCAGCAGCAGCCACAGGGGCGTCAGCC
This sequence comes from Plantactinospora alkalitolerans, assembly GCF_015690345.1. Taxonomy (GTDB): domain Bacteria; phylum Actinomycetota; class Actinomycetes; order Mycobacteriales; family Micromonosporaceae; genus Plantactinospora; species Plantactinospora alkalitolerans. Next base: position 20,718 of record NZ_JADPUN010000206.1, read on the forward strand.
GCTGCCGGCGGAGCGTAACGGACGACGACACGTCGCTACTTCCCGAGCGCCGTACTGATCTGGGTGTTCGCCTCGGCCGCCGCGGCGTCGACGGTCGCCTTGCCGGTGATCACCTTCTGCAGCATGTTCGGCAGGATCTTCTCGGCGTCGATGGTGGTCCACGCCTTGTCGACGGGGACGAACTTCGTTCCGGCGTCCATCGTGTCGACGAACGGCTTCAGGAACGGCTCCTTGGCGATCACCTCGGTCCGGCCCGACTTCATCGCCGGCACGAAGCCCATCGCGTCGTACAGCTTGAGGGTGTACTTCCTGCCCGCCAGCAGGTGCATGAACTCCACGGCCAGGCTGCGGTGCGTGGTGGAGCGGAAGACGCCGAGGCTGCTGCCGCCGGCGAAGGCGGGCGCGATCGATCCGGGTCTGGTGCCGGGCAGCGGTACGACGCCGTACTTGCCCTTGACCGCCCCGGCCTCCACCGCCGAGCGGTTGAAGTTGCCCAGGATGCCCATTCCGGCCCGGCCGGCGGCGAACGCCTCGACGGTGCCGCCACCGGTCAGGTCGACGCACTGCTGCGGCGGGCAGATGTCGGCACTGAACAGGTCGGTGTACGCCTTGATCCCGGTCTTCGCGGCGGGCGAGTCGATCGCGGCGGTGTACTTCCCGCCGGACCCGGTGGCGATGTCACCGCCGGCGTCCCAGACGAACGGCAGTGCGCCGAAGGTGTAGAGCCCGCCGACCGCGATCCCGAGCATGTCCTTGCGCTCGGCCCGGATCTTCCTGGCGGTGCTGACGAGTTCGGCGTACGAGGTGGGTGGGGTCAGGCCGAGGGAGGTGAAGACGTCGGTGCGGTAGTAGAGCGCCCGTACCCCGATCCACCACGGCACGCCGTACGCCTTGTCGCCCACGGTCACCGTCTGCACCAGGTCGGCCGGCAGGTCGGCGCCCTCGGACCAGGACCTGTTCTGCTCGGTGACGTCGGCCATCCCGTTCGAGGCGACGAAGCCGGCCAGGTCGGTGTTGCCGACCTCGGTCACGTCGGGGGCGCTGGCCGGGTCGTTGAGCGCGCCCTTGTACTTCTCGGCCCGGGTGTCGGTGGCGAGGTAACTGACGTCGACCTTGACGCCGGAGTGTGCGGCGGTGAACTCGGCGATCGCCTCGTTCACGACCGCCTCCTTGGCGGCGCGGTTGGCCTCGTCGAAGAGCCAGACCCGCAGCGTGCCGGTCTTGGTGTCGGCGCTGTCGGTTGGCTGGTCGGTGGAAGGTGCGCAGGCGCCGGCGCCGAGCGCGAGCGCGAGCAGCGCGGGAAGGGCCAGGAGTTTCCGCACGGGCTCTCTCCTCGAATAACGAGCTAGGTTCGTAATTAGGTCGATATGGATGTCTTACAGGCTGGGCCGCCCGCAGCGTCGCGTCAAGTCACAATTTCCCTGCTCAGAGCCCCTTTGTGGACATGCCGGCGGGCCGCCCGGCGATGCCGGACGGCGGGTCACCGATCCGGTCAGTCGGCCAGGTACAGCACTGTGTCGATCTCGATGTCGAAGCCCGCCAGGGCGACCGGCAGGATGGTCCGGATGGGCATGGGTCAACCTCCGTGTCGGGGAAACTGTTCGGCGAGCCCGTCCGGGCCCACCAGGGGCGGGGTCAGCAGGTGGCGTACCGCGCGTTCCCGGCCGGCCAGGGCGTGCCGCTGCGCGTCCGTGAGCGGAACCCACGGCGGTACGGGCTGGGGCAGCCGGGGTGGCAGCGGCCGGCCGGCCCGGTACGTCAGCTCGTTCACCAGCCGGGTCGGTGCGTGGCGGCGCTGCCCGTGCACGTCGACGTACTCGAACCGGCCGTCCTGAACGGCGAAGACCGCGATGTCGGCGGGTGCGCCGACGCCGAGGGTGCCGACACCACCGGGCAGGCCCAGCGCCCGCGCCGGTCCGACGGTCGCCGCGGCCACCACCTGCGGCAGGCTCATCCCGACGGCCAGCATCTTGGCCATCGTGGTCGGCAGGTCGAACGCCGGACCGTGCAGCGACCTGCTGTGCAGGTCGGTGGAGACGGTGTGCGGCGGCATGCCGGCCGCCAGCTGCGCCTCGAGGACGTCGAAGGCGAACCCGCCGGAGCCGTGCCCGATGTCGAACAGCACCCCGGCCCGGTACGCCTCCCGCGCGGCCGGGGTCGACCCGGCCGGTCCGGCGGCGATCCCGGCCGGCCCGGCGGCGACCCCGGCCGGTCCGGCGGCGATGCCGCTGGCGCAGTGCGTGATGATGTCGCCTGGTCGCAGCAGCGGCAGCATCTGCGCGATCGTCGGCGGGCCGGCGCCGATGTGCACCATCACCGGCAGCTCGCAGGCCTGTGCCGCCTCGACCGCCCGGCGCAGCGGGGTCAGGCCGTGCGTGCCGACGTTGTGCCGGTCCATCCGTACCTTGATCCCGACGACCGTGTGCCGGTGCGCCCGGACGGTCGCGACCGCCAGTTCGACGTCGCAGTTGGCCAGTTCCCGGGACTCGCCGACCGGGGCGATCAGCCCCACCGCGGAGATGTTCAGCAGCGCCGGCACCCGCACCGCGTAGCCGGCCGCGGCGGCGGCGAAGGCCGGAAACGAGTACGCACCGGCCGAGCCGGCGTCCACCCAGGTCGTCACGCCCGAGCGCCAGGCCACCGGATCGGGGTCGATGCCCCAGTACGTCGCGCCCGGGTACACGTGTGTGTGCAGGTCGACCAGGCCGGGGGTGACGAGCCGGCCGGTCAGGTCGGCGACCTCGGCGGCGTCGTCGCGGGGCAGCCGGGGCGCGACCATGGCGATCCGGCCGTTGCGGACCGCGACGTCGTACCGGCCGGCCCGGTCGCTGCCCGGATCGAGCAGCTCCCCGCCGGTGAGCAACAGATCCCACCTGGCTGCCCTGCCGCGCTCGGTCACCGGGCCTCGATCGCGGTGCCGATGGCCAGCCGGTAGAGGCGGGCGGGACGACCCTTGCGGTGCAGTTGCGTGCTGCCCTCGACCTCGACCAGCCCGGCGTCGCTCAGTTTGCGGATCAGGCGCCGGCCGCTGGGGTCGGTGATGCCGAGTTGGGAGGCGAGGTCGCCGGGGGAGATGGCCCGGCCGTCCAGGGTCCGCTCGATGGCCGCGAGCCGGGACAGCGTCGCCGCGCTCAGCCCCACCTCACCGGCGAGCCGCTCCAGTTCGACGCCGTGCTCCCGATAGGTGAAGGCGACCGAGGAACCGGCCGGACTCATCGGGCCGATGATGACCCCGCTGTCCTCGATCAGGTACGCGCTGGGCGTCTCCTCCTGCTCGGCCCGGGTCGCCGCGCGTTCGGCCAGGTGCAGGCAGCTCCGCGCGGACACGCCGACCCCGAAGCCGGCGACGACCCGGATCCCGAGGGTCTCCTGCGCCTGGCCGAGCGCGGGCAGCGACACCCAGCCGCTGGTCGCCTGTTCGAACAGGGCCTGGTGGGCGAAGACCACCACCCCGCGGCGGCCCCGGTTCTCTATCCAGGCGTCGCCGAACTCCGGCGTGTGAAGCAGCAGGTTCAGCAGGCCCACCCGGGCCCGGTCCAGGTCGAGTTGGGGGCTGGCCCGGTCGACCAGGAAGACGCCGGCGGCGAAGCGTAGCGCACTGGCCTGTTTGGACTGCACCCGCAGGGCCAGCTCGTGCAGTTGGGCGCGGAGCGTGGCGGGTCCCGGAAGGCCGCCGAGCACCCGGGTGGTGCCCTGGAGCTGTGCCGCGACCGCGGTGCGCAGGCTGATCACGTACTCGGCGCCGGTCCGGGTCAGTGCCGAGTGGTGGAACGCCACGATCTCGGCCACGCTCTGTTCCGGGTCGTACGGCAGGCAGCTGATCTGCTTCGGGTCCAGCTCCAGGGCCTGGACGACCTCGTCGACGGTCCGCGCGTCGTACGTGTCGATGCTGACCGGGGTGGGTCGCCAGCCGCGCGCCAACGCCTTGAACAGGGCCAGCGACAGGTCCAGTCCGGCCGAGCGGAGGATGGCGACGAGCAGGTCCGGGGGCAGCAGGTCCCGGCACTTGGCGTACGGGACGGGGCCGAGCAGCAGGCCGTCGACGCGCTGCCGGGCGAGCAGTCCGGCGACGAGCCGGCGGACGGCGTCCTCGTGCTCGTAGACGACCCACTCCAGGGTCACCCCGGCCAGGGTGCGTGCCGCGTCCTCGAACACGGTGCGGTGGCTGGCGTGGATGACCAGACCGATCACCATCGACGCTCCAGGTTCGAAAGTAGTTCGTATCCAGCGATGTGGACAGCCTGGGTCTTCGACGTGTGGTCCGTCAAGCGGTTGACGTCAAGTTCGTGATCAGGCAGGCTCGGCAGCCAACAGCGAGCCACATCCGAACATCTGCGGGAGAGCCGTGCTCCGCGATCAGCTCGACGAGCCTGCCCTCGACTGGCGGGCCAAGGGGTTCTGGCAGCCCGGCCCGCCGGTGTCGTCCGCCGACTTCGCCGCCGCCGGCCACCACCTGTTCGGCGGCGCCGTGACCTGGCCGGTGCTGGTGGCCCGGTCCACCGCCATCACCCACAACATCGACACGATGGCGGCGTTCTGCGCCCGGCACGGCTTCTCGTTCGCCCCGCACGGCAAGACCACCATGGCACCGACACTGTTCGCCGCGCAGCTCGCGGCCGGAGCCTGGGCGGTCACCGTCGCCACCGCCAACCAGCTCCTCGCCTGCCGTGCCCTCGGCGTGCCCCGGGTACTGCTGGCCAACCAGCTCCTCGACCCGGTGCCGCTGCGGTGGCTGGCCGGCGAACTCGACCACGGGTTCGAGGCACTGTGCTACGTGGACTCGGTCGCCGGGGTCGAGGCGATCGGCGCCGCCCTCGCCGACCAGCCGGGCACGACGCCGGTGCGCGTACTCGCCGAACTCGGGCACGCCGGCGGGCGGACCGGTTGCCGTACCGTCGACGAGCTGGTCGAGGTCGCCGAGGCGGTCGCCGCCACCGCCCGGGTACGCCTCGACGGCGTCAGCGGGTACGAGGGCGGCCTGCCCGACGTGCCGGCGGTCGCCGCGTACCTGGGGCGGATCCGGGAGGCGACGGTCCGGCTGGCCGACCGGGGGCTGCTGGCGACGGAGGTGGTCGTGAGCGCCGGAGGCAGTGCCTGGTTCGACGTGCTGGCCGACCAGCTCGGCGGTGCCTGGCTACCCGGTCACGACCTGCGGGTGGTGCTGCGCAGCGGCGCGTACGTCACCCACGACCACGGCTACTACGCCGAGCACACGCCGTTCCGGCGGGTTCCGGGCGAGGGTTCGCTGGAGCAGGCGCTGGAGATCTGGGCCCAGGTCACCTCGACCCCGGAACCGGGGCTGGCGATAGTCGGGATGGGCAAGCGGGACGCACCGTACGACGAGGGCCTGCCGGTCCCGCTGCGGATCCGCCGGCCCTCCGGTGCGGTCGAGGGCGCCGACGGACTGGGCGTGACCCGGCTCAACGACCAGCACGCGTATCTCCGGGTGCCGCCGGAGACCGAGGTCCGCCCCGGTGACCTGGTCTGCTTCGGCATCTCCCATCCGTGTACCGCCTTCGACAAGTGGCGGACCATTCCGGTGGTCGACGACGACTACACGATCGTGGACGTCCTGCACACCTACTTCTGAGCGGACGTCGGGTCGCGGCGGGCGTCGGGTCAGGAGCGGGCGGGGCGCCGCAGGAAGTCGAGGAGCGCTCCGGCCAGTTGTACTGGCGCCTCCTCGGCCATGTGGTGGCCGGAGTCGATCTCGACGGTGTGCACCTCGTCGGCCCAGTTCCGCCAGATGGCGGCCGGATCGCCGTACAGCTTGACCATGTCGTCCCGGGTCGACCAGCCGAACAGGACCGGGCAGCGGATCCGGCGGCCGGCGGCCCGGTCGGCGTCGTCGGCGGCGCGGTCCACACCCAGCCCGGCGCGGTAGTCCTCACACATCGCGTGCACGGTCTCCGGATCGTGGATGGCCGCCCGGTAGTCCTGGTACGCCGCCGCGCCCATCCGTTCGGCGTCGCCCCGGTACCAGGCGTCCGGATCGGCGTTGATCACCCGCTCGGCGGGCTTCTCGGTCTGGCCGAGGAAGAACCAGTGCCACCAGGCGCCGGCGAACCTGGCGTCGGCGCGGGCCAGCGCCTCGCCGATGGGTACCCCGTCGAGCACCGCGAGCCGGGTCACCGCCGCCGGATGGTCCAGCGCCATCCGCTGGGCGACGTACGAGCCCCGGTCGTGTCCGACCACGGCGAACCGCTCGTGTCCGAGGACGCGCATCAGGGCCACGCCGTCCCGGGCCATCGCCCGCTTCGAATACGTCGAGTGGTCGGCGACGGTCGGCGGTTTCGTCGACTGCCCGTACCCGCGCAGGTCGGGGCAGACCACGGTGTGCCGGTGGGCGAGCAGCGGCGCGACCCGGTGCCAGGTGACGTGGGTACGCGGATGGCCGTGCAGCAGCAGCACCGGTGTGCCGGTGCCGTCGTGCCGTACCCGCAGCTCCACGTCGCCGACGTCGATCCGGTCCAGGGTGAATCCGTCGAACATGATCCGTGCCTTCTCCGCTCCCGGTACCGGCGAAACCCCGAGGTGGGCGGCGATGGGGAGCTGCCGACGATCCGGAGCGTCAGGATCGCGGGTAACTTTCCGTGAGTTGTGGCCAACTTTTGCATCCGTGGACCAAAGCTGGCGCGCTTCTCCCTTTTCTTCTCGGGATGCAGCCTCTAACGTGTGTCTATCCGTAACAGAGACGAACCCTGATCGTCATATCCCGTTGGGGCACCGGCCCGGCGGAGCTTACGAAGGCGTTCCGGCCGCCACAGCCGGAATGCCCCTCCCCGCGCGCCGCGGGTGGCACGCCGGCGCGCCCGTCAGGTTGTTCCACGCCCTCGGAGGACGGTTCGGCGACGCGATTGCGGCGTCGGCCGGTCGGCCGCACGCGCCGAGGGCAGGTCTTGAATCGATCCGACACCCCGGGCGGCCCCCGCCGCCCGGAATCGGGGCGGCCCCGGCCGCCCGGAAAGGCGTGGGACATGACCAGGACAGACCGGCCGATGGATCCGGCGGCCCGGCGACAACTCACCAGGCGGAGCATCCTCGCCGCCTCGGCGGGCGCGGCAGCCGCGCTCAGCGCGGTCGGCGCCAACGTGCTGCGGACCGAGAAGCCGGCGATCGCGCACGGGCAGCTCAGGGCCGAACCGCTCATCCCGGCCCGGAACCGCGGGATCATCCTCTACAGCGTCCGGGACCGCATCTCCGCCGCCCCGGACGACAGCGGCGTCCCGTACGGCTTCGAGCGGGTGCTGGCCCGGATCGCCGAACTCGGCTACCAGGAGGTCGAGTTCGCCGGCTACACCCAGAGCACCGAGATCCTGGGCCGGCAGATCACCCCGGCGGAGATCCGGAAGATCCTCGACGACAACGGGCTGGTGGCCAACGGCACCCACGCCTCGATCAACCCGGCCACCTTCGAGCAGCAGATGGACATCGCCGAGACCCTCGGGATGAAGCACATCGGCACCGGCAGCGACCCGACGAACTCCTCGTACACCTCGGACTGGGACGCGGCGGCGGACGTCTGGAACGAACTCGGCCGGCAGGCCCGGCGGCGCGGGCTGCGGCTCTACACCCACAACCACGACGCGGCCTACTCCTTCCTGCTCGACGCGGGACCGCTGGACGCGAACGGGAAGCCGACCCGCTCCTCCGGCACCCGCCGGCTGGAGTACTTCTTCCGGAAGACCGACCCGAGGTACGTCTTCTTCGAACTCGACATCTACTGGGCCTACGTCGCCCGGTTCAAGCACCAGAAGTACGTCGACCGGTACGACCGCGAGCGGACCGATCTGTTCGACCCGGTCCTCAACGTGGTGGCGCAGAGCAAGCGCTTCCCGCTGTTCCACGCCAAGGACGGCAACCGGAACAGCGCGCTGGCGAACGGTTACGAGATGACGCCGCTGGGCGAGGGCGACATCAACTTCCAGCAGTTCTTCCAGACCATCGGCGACGCCGACTTCCGGCACGCCAACTGGGAGCAGGACACCGCGCCCGGCGGTGCCGCCAACCCCGGCCAGTCGCTGGACTTCGCCGCGATCAGCTACACCAACATGTCGGAACTGACCATCTACCGTCGCTGACCGGTCCGGGCGGGGCGCGGCACCGTGCGCCCCGCCCGCCCGACATCCACCGCCCGACATCCACCTCCCGCGAACCACCGACCGCACCCCCCGGGCATCCCCGGCGGACGTGGCACCGCGCCGGGGCACGCGCCTGTTCCTGCCCGCACGACCGGGTGCCAAGACGGAGGAGACATGCACGCGACCCTGCGCCGCTGGCTGACCGTTCTGGCGGCAACCGCAACGATCATTCCCCTGAGCACCGCCGCGCCGGCCGCCGCCGTACCCGATCCCGGCCCGGCCGCGGGCTCCGGCGACACCCTCGTCGCCCGGGAGAACGGCCCCGCCACGCTCCGGTCCGACGTCCGGGCACCCCGCGACTACGGCGTCCTGGTCTTCACGAAGACGGCCGGCGCCCGGCGGGCCTCCATCCCGGACGGCGTACGGGCGATCCGCGACCTCGGCCGGGACAACGGCTTCACCGTCACCGTCACCCAGGACGCCGGCGCGTTCACCGAACAGAACCTGGCCCGCTACCGTACGGTGATCTTCCTCAACACCACCGGCAACATCCTCAACGCCGCCCAGGAGGCCGCCTTCGAGCGGTACGTCAAGGCCGGCGGCGGATACGCCGGGGTGCACGCGGCGGCCGAGACCGAGCCGGACTGGCCGTTCTACCAGAGCCTGCTCGGCGCGAAGGCCACCGGCGCGTCCGCCGTGGAGCCGGGCAACGTCGACGTCGCCGACCGGGCGCACCCGTCGACCGAGACCGTGCCCCGCACCCTGACCCTGACCGAGGAGTGGTACGACTTCTCCGCCAACGTACGGGGCAACGCGCACGTGCTGGCCACCGCCGACGAACGCAGCTTCGCCGGCGGCGGCATGGGCTTCGACCACCCGGTCGCCTGGTGCAAGGACCACCAGGGCGGACGCTCGTGGTACACCGGGCTCGGCCACTCCGTCGAAACCTACCGGTCCGGCGCCTTCACCAGACACCTGCTCGGCGGCATCCAGTGGGCCGCCGGCGTGGTCGAGGGCGACTGCGGCGCCACCGTGACCGGCAACTACGAGAAGGTCACCCTCAACGACGAGCCGGGCGAGCCGATGTCGCTGGCGGTGCTGCCGGACGGCCGGGTCCTGCACAACACCCGCAACGGCCAGATCCGGCTCTACGACCCCGACACCGGGGCCAGCCCGGTGATCGCGAACGTCCCGGTCTACAGCCACGACGAGGACGGCCTGCAAACCGTGGCGATCGACCCCGACTTCGCCACCAACAACTGGGTCTACCTCTACTACGCACCGCCGCTCGCCACCCCGGTCGACAACCCGGCGACGCCCGGCGTCAACGAGGGCGACGCCCCGGCCACCAGCACCGACCCCACGGTCTGGGACAAGTTCAAGGGCTACAACCAGCTCTCCCGGGTCAAGATGGTGCAGGGCCCGACGCCGCACCTGGACATGAGCACCGAGCAGCAGATCCTGCGGGTGGACGTCGACCGGGGCATCTGCTGCCACGTCGCCGGCAAGGTGAAGTTCGACGGAAAGGGACTGCTCTACCTGATCACCGGTGACGACACGAACGCGGGCGGCTCGGACGGCTACGTCCCGATCAACGAGTCGCCGACCCAGGGGCCGGGGTACGACGCCCAGCGCTCCGCCGGCAACACCAACGACCTGCGCGGCAAGCTGCTGCGGATCAAGGTGAAGCCGAACGGGACGTACACGGTCCCGGCCGGCAACCTCTTCCCGGAGGCGCAGGACCACGACGGCAGAACCCGTCCGGAGATCTTCCTGATGGGGCTGCGCAACCCGTTCCGGTACGACGTCGACCCCTCCGGCCGGGTCTACGTCGGGGACTACTCCCCGGACAGCCGTACGGCGAGCCCGACCCGTGGACCGGAGGGAACCGGGCGCTGGTTCTCCACAAACAAGGCCGGCAACTACGGCTGGCCGTACTGCTACTCGCCCGGGTTGCCGTACGTCGACTTCGACTTCGCCACCCGGACCTCCGGGACGCCGTTCAACTGTGGTGCCCCGGTCAACGACTCGCCCCGGAACACCGGGCTGACGGTGCTGCCGGCGGTGCAGCAGCCGCAGTTCTGGTACACCTACGAGGCCCGTACCCCGTGCCCCGGCGCCTACCTGGAGTCGCCGCCGACCGGCTGCGACTTCAAGTGGCCGGTGATCGGCACCGGGGGAGTCGGCCCGCACGGCGGACCGATCTACTCGTACGACCCGGCGTCGACGTCGGAGACGAAGTTCCCCGAGTATTACCACGACGCCGTCGTCTTCGGCGAGTTCACCCGGGACAAGATCTTCATGATGCGGACCGACGGCAGGGGCGGCCTGGTCGGAGTCGAACAACTGCTGCCCGGGTTCGTCTTCGACAACCCGATGGAGATGGAGTTCGGCCCGGACGGCAGCCTCTACCTGCTGGAGTACGGCGACGGCTTCTTCAACGCCAACCCGGACGCCCAGCTCTCGGTGATCCGCTACGTGAAGGGCACCCGGTCACCGGTGGCGGTGCTGAACGCGACGCCGACGTCCGGGCAGGCACCCCTGACGGTGAACTTCTCGGCCGTCGGCTCGTACGACCCGGATCCGGGCGAGTCCATCTCGTACGCCTGGGACTTCACCAGCGACGGTACGGTCGACTCGGCCGACCCGAGCACGTCGTACACGTACTCGGCGAACGGGACCTACACGGCACGGTTGACGGTGACCGACTCCAGCGGAAAGACGGGAGTGCTGACCCGGACCATCACGGTCGGCAACACCGCGCCGACGGTCACGGTGACCAGCCCGGTCGCGGGTTCCTTCTTCAACTGGGGTGACCAGATCCCGTACACGGTGACGGTCACCGACCCGGAGGACGGCACCATCGACTGCTCCCGGGTGACCGTCAGCTTCGTGCTCGGGCACGACACCCACGGCCACGAGCACGGCTCGACCACCGGCTGCACCGGGACGTTGCAGTCCCCGGCCGACGGTGCCGATCACGCCGGCGGCTACCTGTACGGCGGGATCAGCGCCTCGTACACCGATCTCGGCGGCGGCGGCCAGCCGGCGCTGACCACGGTGAACCAGGTCGTCGTGCAGACGTACCGGCAGCAGGCCGAGTTCGCCCAGGTGCGGCAGAACGTGACGGTCGCGAACACCGGCGACACCGGTGGCGGCCAGCACGTCAACGGGATCGACGCGGGCGACCACATCGCGTTCGACCCGATCAACCTGGGCGCCGCCAGCGCGATCACGTTCCGGGTCTCCGGCGGCTCGGCGGCCACCGCCGGTACGCCCCGGGCAACGGTCGAGCTGCGGCTCGACTCCCCGACCGGTCCGCTGGTCGGCACCGCCACGCTGAACGCCACGACCGGCAACAACGACTGGTCCAGCCAGAGCCTGCCGGTCAACCAGCCGGCCGGCGGCCACCGGCTCTACCTGGTCTTCCAGTCGGTCCCTGGTGGCCCACCCACCGGACTGGTGAACCTCAACTGGGTGGAATTCGCTCCGTAGAAAGGTAAGGAAGGGCCCCCGCTTATCGCTTTCTGCATAAGCGGGGGCCCTTCTTAACATCTCAGCCCGGTGGCCCCGAGGGCCGGTGCCAGGTGGCGGAGAGACTCGACCCAGCCGCGGGCGAGCGCGTCCGGTGGCGTCCTCGGCCCGCGCCGATCGTTCGCCTATAGGGGAAGCGAGGCGGAGCTTCGGGGGAGTGGGGGCGGCAACTCGATGGCGGGCGAGGATACGGCGGCACTGTTACGACAGCCTGACGCACCGAAGCGGGCGACCCTCCTGGAACTCCTGCTCGACGTGGTCTACGTCGCCGCCCTCGCGCTCATCTCGATGAGGCTGGCGGACGACGTGAACTGGCTCGGCGCGGCGCGGGTGCTGGTGCTGCTGATGGCGGTCTGGTGGATCTGGTCGATCACCGCACTGCTGACCGACTTCTACAACCCGGAGCAACTCGGGATCCAACTCGTGGTCGCCTGGGCCATGTTCGGCAGCATCGTGATGACCGCCGCTCTTCCGCACGCGTTCCGGCAGCAGGGATGGGTGTTCGCCGGAATATACGTCGGGATCCACGTCGGGCGCGGAATCGTGCTGGTGGCCCTGCTGCGCGGGCACGAGGCCCAGGCCCGCGCGGCCCGCTTCCTTCTCTGGTTCGTCGTCTCGGGTGTGGCCTGGATCGCCGGGGCCTTCCTGCCGAGCCCCATGCGACTCGCGCTCTGGGCCGTCGCCCTGATGATCGACTACGTGGGTGCCGCACTGCGATATCCCACGCCCCGGCTCGGCCGGGTGCCGCTGTACCAGTACGACAAGGCGAGCGAGCACCTCGGCGAGCGGTACCAGCAGTTCATAATCCTCGCCCTCGGCGACATCATCCTGGTGCCGGTGGTGCAGAACGACGGGCGGGGGTTCAGCACGGAGCGGCTGGGCGGGCTCCTCCTGGCATTCGCCACGATGCTCCTGCTCTGGCACATCTATGTCTACCGTGCCGGCGCGTTTCTCCAGGTGGCGATCAGGAGGGGACCGGGCCGGACCACCCGCTGGGCGCCGTACACCCACATGCTGATGGTGGCCGGCATCGTGTCGACCTCCGCCGGGTTCGAGCTTGTGATCAACGGGTCCAGGAGCCGTGCGGGACTGGGCTGGGTGATGGTGGTGGTCGGCGGGCCGACCCTGTTTCTGATCGGACGGACGGTCTTCGAGTACGAGATCTTCGGCAGGTTCTCCTGGTCGCGGCTCCTCTGGTTGGTCGTACTGGTCGGGATCGCGCCGCTGCTCGTGTCTCCGCCGCTGATCGTCGCGGCCGCCGTCACCGGTGTCGCCCTGCTCGGGGTCGGGCTGTCGGACGCGATCAGGGCGAAGCGGATGTCCGCGCCGGGTGGACACTCCACGCGGTCGTGACATTGTCTGCGGGGCTTCCTTTTGCTGTTTCGGCAACTCGACTTGTCGAAACCGGCTCCGCGGGCGGAGAGTTCGACCTGGGTGGTGGTCGTCCGTCTGGACGGCAGCACTCCGACCGGGACAGGGAGGCTCAGCGATGGACAGGACATACGACGTACTGGTGGTGGGTGGTGGCGCGGCCGGGCTCAGCGCCGGACTGGCCCTGGCTCGGGCCCGTCGCGCGGTACTGGTGGTCGACGCCGGCGCGCCCCGCAACGCCCCGGCCGGACACGTGCACAACTACCTGGGCCGCGAGGGGACGCCGCCGGGCGAGCTGCTGGCGGACGGACGCGCGGAACTGACCGGGTACGGCGGCGAGGTCATGACCGGCCGGGCCGTCCTGGCCGAGTCGCTGGACGGCCAACCGGACGGTACGCGCTTCCGGGTCGAACTCGCCGACGGTCGATCCGTGCTGGCGCGACGACTGCTGATCGCCACCGGTCTGGTGGACGAGCTGCCGGACATCGCGGGGCTCGCCCAGCGGTGGGGTCGGGACGTGCTGCACTGCCCGTACTGCCACGGATGGGAGGTCCGGGACCAGGCGATCGGCATCCTGGCGACCGGCCCGATGGCGACGCACCAGGCCCTGCTGTTCCGGCAGTGGAGTCCCGACGTGACGCTGTTCCAGCACACCGCCGCCCCGCTCGGCGCGGACGAGCGGGAGCAACTCGCCGCCCGGGGCATCCCGGTGGTGCCGGGCGAGGTCGTCGCGTTGGAGGTCGCCGACGACCGGCTCACCGGTGTCCGGCTGCGCTCGGGAGAGGTCGTTCCGCGCCAGGCCGTGGCGGTGCTGCCCCGGTTCACCGCCCGGGCCGAGCTGCTCGCCCCACTCGGACTGGAGCCGACCGAACTGCGGGTCGACGGACACGTCGCGGGTAGCTACGTACCCGCCGATCCGACCGGCGCGACCTCGGTTCCGGGAATCTGGGTGGCCGGCAACGTCGCGGACGTCCGGGCCGGGGTGATCAACGCCGCTGCGGCGGGCCTGAACGTCGCCGCGGCGGTCAACGCCGATCTCGTCGCCGAGGACACCCGGCGGGCGGTGGCGGAACACCGGCGCGGAGCGGGCTCGTCCGCCGTCCCGGCCGGCACACCGGCCGGGTCCTCCCTCACCGAGTCCTCCGCTGCCGAGCCCTTCTCGGCCGAGTTGGAGCGGGAGTTGTCCGAGCGGGTACTCGGGGACCGCCGGCACGGCTGGTGAGTCGGCACGGCCGGTGAGTCGGCACGGTCAGTCGACCGGTGGCGGCACCCGCTCCCGGCCCTCCCGGGCCGTCGCCCGATCCTCGCCCTCGGCGGTGTCGGCCGGGTTCCCGCCCCGGGCGGTGTCGGCCGGACTCTCGCCCCGGGCGGTGTCGGCCGGACTCTCGCCCCCGGCGGTGTCGGCCGGACTTTCGCCCCCGGCGGTGTCGGCCGGACTCTCGCCCCCGAGCATGTCGGTCCGAGGCTTGTCCTCGGGGCGGTCGGCCGTTCGTTCGGTCTTCGAGGCCAGGGCCCGGCGCCTCCGGACCAGCCGGAACACGACCGGCGCGAGCAGGGCCAGCACGGTGGCGGTGAACAGCGTTCCGGAGATCGGCCGGGTGACGAAGCCGGTCGGGTCACCATCGAAGATCCGCATCGACTGCCGGAACGCGGTCTCCAGGATGCTGCCGAGGACGAAGGCAAGCACCAGCGGGCCGGGCTCGAAGCCGGTCTTCTTCATCAGGTACCCGACCACCCCGAAGAAGATCACCAGCAGCATGTCGAATGTGCTGTTGTTGACGGTGTAGACGCCGAGCATCGTCACCATCACCACGATCGGGGCGAGGATGCTGTCGCGCACCGACACGAGCCGGACGAAGACGCCCACCAACGGAACACTGAGGATCAGCAGGAATATGTTGCCGATGTACATCGAGTCGACGACGCCCCAGAAGACCTCGGGATTCTCGCTGATCAGGCGGGGGCCGGGCGGTATGCCCTGGAGCAGCAGCGCACCGAAGATCAGCGCCATCACCGGGTTGGTCGGGATGCCCAGCGTCAGCAGCGGAATGAACGACGACGTCGCGGCGGCGTTGTTCGCCGTCTCCGGGGCCGCCACACCCTCGATGGCGCCCCGACCGAACCGTTCCGGGGTCTTGCTGCGCCGCTTCTCCAGGGCGTACGCGGCCATCGACGACAGCACGCCGCCGCCGCCGGGCAGCAGGCCGATGACGAAACCGACCACCGAACCCCGGCCCACGGCTCCACGCGACTGCCGCCAGTCCGCGCGGGACGGCCACACGTTGCTGACCGTCGGCTTCGGCAGTTTGTTCCGGGCCCGGTGTTCGAGGTGGTACAGGATCTCGCCGAGCCCGAACAGTCCCATCGCCAGGGCGACGAAGTCGACCCCGTCGGCCAGGTTGATGCTGCCGAACGTGAACCGTGGCGAGGCGAACAGCGGATCCGGTCCCATCGCGGCGAGCAGCAGACCCAGCGCGGCGGCGGCGAGGCTCTTCGCGGTCGACACCGTGCCGAGGGTGGCGACCAGCAGGATTCCCATGGCGGCCAGCACGGCGTTCTCCGGCGGCCCGAACCCGAGCGAGAACCGGGCCAGCACCGGGGCGATCAGGGTCAGCCCGACGATGCTGACCGTGCCGCCGATGAACGACCCGATCGCGGCGATGCCGAGTGCCGAGCCGGCCCGGCCCTGCCGCGCCATCTGGTACCCGTCGATGGTGGTGATCACGGTGGCCGCCTCGCCGGGCAGCCGCAGCAGGACCGAGGTGATCGTGCCGCCGTACATCGCGCCGTAGTAGATGCCGGCGAGTCCGATGATCGCGGACTCGGCCGGGATCTCGTACGTGATCGGCAGCAGCAGGGCGATCGTCGCGACCGGACCGAGGCCCGGCAGGACGCCGATCACCATTCCGATCACGACACCGGCGAGGACGTACAGCAGATTGACCGGGGTGAACACCACCCCGAAGCCGGAGACGACGGGGTCGAGGAGGTCCACTCAGAAGGCCAATCTCGGTAACGGGACGCCGAGTCCGGTGATGAACAGCAGGTAGAGCGCCAGCGTGGTGGCGGCGCTGACCGCCGCGGTGACCAACCAGGACTCCCGGCCGAGGACCTTCAGCCAGAGCACCATGACCAGCAGGGTCGGGATCTCGAAGCCGATCCGGCTGATCAACAGGACGAAGACGACCAGCCCGGCGAGGCCGACGGCGATCCCGATCGCGCCCCGACTGAACTGTTCGGCGTCCCGCGTCCCGCGCTCGAAGATCAGCGTCCACGAGCCGGCACCGACCAGGAGCAGGCTGGCCAGCGCGGGCCAGAGACCCGGCCCCGCCTCCACCGGTGTGCCGAGGGAGAGCGAGACCGAGTACGCCAGGCAGGCCAGCCCCAGCGCGACCGGTACCACGGCGGCGACGAGCTGCCCCAGCCGGCCGGCGGGCGGGATGTCGGTCGGCATCGCCTCCGGCAGGGCCGGTGGAGGCACCTCGTCGAGGTCCGGCCGACTCATTTCGGCCGACTCATTTCGGCTGGAGCCCGAACCGGTCGATCAGTATCTTGTACCGGTCGAAGTCTCCCTTGACCTTGCTGGCCACCTCGGCGCCCTCGACCTCCAACCGGTCGATGAAGTTCCGCTTGAGGAAGGCGTCGTACTCGGGATCCTTGACCGCCTCCCGGAACGCCTTCTGCAGCGCCGTCACCGCACCGTCGGAGATGGACTTCGGTCCGGCGATGAAGCGCGCCTGGTCGACGGTGAGGTCGAAGCCCTTCTCCGCCACGGTCGGCAGATCCGGCAACGACGGGCTGCGCTGCTGGCTGAACACCCCGAGCCAACGCAGTTCCCCGGACTCCACCAGCCGCATCGACTCGGCCGGCTGCGAGGCGCCGATGTCCACCTGTTTGCCGAGCACGGCGGTGACGGCCGGCCCGCCCCCGCCGAACGGGACGTCGGTGGCGTTGACGCCGGCGAGTTTGTAGAACGCGGTCTGCGCGAAGTATGCCCCGGTGCCCACGCCCGAATGCCCGTACGTGATCCGCCGACCGCTGTCCTTGAGCGCGATGACGTCGTCGAGGGTCTTGAACGGGGAGTTCTTGTGCGCGACCAGGACGATGTTCTCGACCGTCAGCCCGATGACCACACGCAGGTCCTCGAGCGAGACCGTGTCGGCGTTCCTGACCAATTGTGGGGTGAGCGTGAACAGCGAACTCGGTGGAAAACCGATCTTGTAGCCGTCGCCCTGGGCGGCGGCCACCTCCTTCGTGCCGACGGCGGCGGCCGCGCCGTCCCGGTTGACGATCACCATCGAGTGGCCCAGCGGCTCCTCGATCGCCTTTCCGAGCGTCCGCGCGATGAGGTCGGTGCTGCCACCCGGTGCGAACGGCACGATCAGTTCGACCGATCGTTGCGGGTACGCCGAGTCGGCGTCGCCCTCACCGCCGCCGGTCTGCACACCGCACCCTGCGAGGAACGTTCCCGCGCCGAGCCCCACACCCAGTCTCAGGGCGGCACGCCTGTTCATGGCGTGCCCCAAAGCCGAATCGGTCACTGGTTCCTCCCTGGCGGTACAGATGGGAGATCTCGTCCGGTGAAACGTGTCACCTTGATACCCGGCGATCTTCGGGCTGTCAACCAAATCGCCGCCACCCGGACGGAACCGGACGCAATGCGAACGGCATTCATTACGGTCAGTGCGAGATAGCCTCATACACCTCTTTCCGGAAGGTGCGGTCGGCTCTTCCGGAAATGGTGCAGGTACCCCGCGTTCACGTCCGTCCGGGCGGGCGGGGCGCCGCCTCGCCGCTCCATCGGCCCGGTCAGGCGACCCGGGCGACCGCCCCGGTGGGCGGTTCCGGCACGGTGCCCGGGTGCAGGATCGCGGCGATCGCCTCGACGCCGTCGACGAGGCGGGGGCCGGGTCGCACCACCAGACCGTCCGCGTCGACCGCCCACACCGGTACGCCCGGCAGCCGCTCCGGAACCACCCGGGCCTGTCGGGCCGCACCGTCGAGGTGGAAGCCGCACGGCGTGACGAGGACGACGTCCGGCGCGGCGTCGGCGAACTCCTGCCAGGTGGTCTCCACGGAACGCGCGCCGGGGCGGGCGGCCACCGGCTCGCCTCCGGCGGCCCGGATCAGGTCGGGCACCCAGTGTCCGGCGGTGAACGGTGGCTCGACCCACTCCACGACCGCGACCCGGGGCCGTGGCCGGTCCCGTACGGCCGAGGCGACCGCCGCGAGCCGGGAGCGGAGTCCGGCGACCAGCCGCTCGGCGCGGTCGGGCACGCCGGTCCGGTCGCCGACCGCGACGATGGTGTCGAGCACCTCGTCCAGGGTGTACGGATCGAGCGACAACACGTCGGACCGGCAGCCGAGATAGTCGAGGGCGTTCTCGACGTGGTCCGACGGCAGGGCGCAGACCCGGCACAGGTCCTGGGTCAGGATCAGTTCCGGATCGAGCCCGGCCAGCGCGTCGGCGTGCAGGGCGTACAGATCGCCACCCGCCGCCAGTTGCGTCTTCACGTACTCGTCGATCTCGCCGGGGGTCATTCCCCGGGTGTCCCGGCCGCCGACCACGACGGCCTTGTCGGTACGGGCGGACGGCGGCTCGTCGCACTCGAAGGTCACCCCGACGAGATCGTCCCCGAGGCCGAGGGCATAGACGATCTCGGTCGCGGACGGCAGCAACGACACCAGGCGCATCCGACCATCGTGCCTCCCTGGTGGAGTTCCCTCGGACCCGCCCCCGGGGGACGGTCCCGTCGGTCAGCCGATTGGTTCAGCCGATCGGGTCAGCCGATCGGGTCAGCCGATTGGTTCAGCGGATCGGTTCAGTCGATCGGTTCCGCGGGCCAGGTCGGTGTGGCGGATTCTTCGTCGGGCGCAGGAGCGGCCTCGTCCGACGGCATCGTCAGCAGTCGCCGCACGACCTCGCCGGCCAGGGTGACGGTCGCGGTGCCCGCCAGCAGGGCGAGGGTCGACTGGTCCAGCACGGCGGCGCCGATGGACAGGCCCACGAGCAGCAGTTCGACCCCGAGCAGGGCGACGACCACCGAGGTCGCCGGCCCGGCGTGGCGGGTACCTCGCCGGCGCGGTGGTCTCCGGTGGTCTGCGGCTGGGTGGCGACGGCCCAACATTGACATAGGGCAATCATCCCGGGTTCGCGGGGCGCCTCGCAAGTGCAGATGCACGTGCACTTGCACTTGCAGCAGCCGCTCACGGAGCCGATCCGACCGCTCAACGGAGATCCGCCGCGACCCGGCGAGGACAAACCCTCGTCCCGTCGTACGGTTGCCCTTCCACGCCGCCGGCCCCGACCACTGGAGGATGCCTCGATGCCGTTCGACCCCGACCCGCAGATCAGACGGCACCGCAGCACGGACGTCACCCTGACCGTCACCGAGAACGGCGTACCGGCCGCTGACCGCGAGGTCGTGGTCGCCCAGCGCAACCATGAGTTCCTCTTCGGCTGCACCGGCTTCGAGTTCATCCCGCTCGCCAACGGCGAACTCACGACCCGGCCGGCGACCGGTCCGGGAGGCGGGCCGGGATCGCTGGGTGAGGCCGACGCGGGGCCGGTCGAACGGCTGGCCGAGCTCTGGCTCGACCTGTTCAACTTCGCGACGCTGCCCTTCTACTGGGGCCGCTTCGAGCCGGACCGTGGACAGCCGGACACCGCACGGCTGCGCGAGACGGCCCGGTGGTTCGCCGACCGGGGCTGCGTCGTCAAGGGCCATCCGCTCGCCTGGCACACGGTGAGCGCGGAGTGGCTCACGGAACTCTCCAATCAGGAGATCATCGAGGCGCAGACGGCGCGGATCCGTCGGGAGTCGACCGACTTCGCCGGCCTGATCGACATGTGGGACGTCATCAACGAGGTCGTGATCATGCCGATCTTCGACAAGTACGACAACGGCCTCACCCGGATCTGCCGCGAGATGGGCCGGATCCCGATGATCCGGATGGTCTTCGACGCGGCACGGAAGGCCAACCCGCAGGCCACGCTGCTGCTCAACGACTTCGACATGTCCGCCGCGTACGAGTGCCTGATCGAGGGCGTACTCGAGGCGGGGATCACCATCGACGCGCTCGGCCTGCAGAGCCACATGCACCAGGGCTACTGGGGAGAGGAGAAGACGCTCGACGTCCTCGACCGGTTCTCCCGGTACGGCCTGCCGATCCACTTCACCGAGACCACCATCCTCTCCGGCGATTTGATGCCGGCGGACATCGTGGACCTGAACGACCACCAGGTGTCGGAATGGCCCAGCACACCGGAGGGGGAGGCACGGCAGGCCGACGAGATCGTCCGGCACTACCGGACCCTGCTGTCGCATCCGTCGGTGCGGGCGATGACGTACTGGGGGATCGCGGACGGCGGCTGGCTGGGCGCCCCCGGTGGCTTCGTCCGCGCCGACGGTACCCCGAAGCCCTCGTACGACGCACTGCACGCACTCGTCAAGGGCGACTGGTGGCTACCGCCGACCACTTTCCGCACCGACGCCCACGGCCAGCTCCGGTTCAGCGCCTTCCTCGGCGAGTACGAGCTGCGCGCCGCCGGCCGCACAACGACCTTCCACCTCGCCACCCCCGCCAC
>NZ_JADPUN010000104.1 GCF_015690345.1 Plantactinospora alkalitolerans
CCACGGGACCGGCCCGGGGCGGCACGGCCGAGCCGGCCGGCGGGTGGCGCTCGCTCGATGTCGGCTCGCCGTTCGACTATTCCCGCCAGGGCATCCTGTACGTCGCCGCGCATCTGCCCCGCCCTGCCGCCTCGGGTCTGCCGGCCGCCGCGGGCGAGGAACTGCTCGGGCTGGTCGGCGCGCTCGGCGGTCGTACCCTCGGGCTGTTCTCGTCCCGGCGGGCCGCGCTCCAGGCCGCCGAGCTGCTGCGGGCCCGGACCGACCTGCCCGTGCTGCTCCAGGGCGAGGAGGCGCTGCCGCTGCTGGTCCGCCGGTTCCGTCAGGAGCGGGCGAGCTGCCTGTTCGGCGTCATGTCGCTCTGGCAGGGCGTGGACGTGCCGGGCGACTCGTGCCAACTCGTGGTGATCGACCGGCTGCCGTTCCCGCGCCCGGACGAGCCGTTGGCGGCGGCCCGGGCGGCGGCGGTGGACTCGGCCGGCGGCTCGGGGTTCGCCTCGGTGAGCGTGCCGATCGCGGCCGTACGGCTGGCTCAGGGGGTAGGCCGGCTGATCCGGTCGACCGGCGACAAGGGCGTGGTCGCGGTCCTCGACTCCCGGCTGGAGACCGCCCGGGGGTACGGCGCCTTCCTGCGCAGGTCGCTGCCGCCGTTCTGGTACACGACCCGACCCGACATCGCCCGGGGTGCCCTGGAGCGACTGGCCCGGACCTGAGCCCCGGCCGCCGAACGGCCGGGGCTCACGGTCAGGGTGCCTGGCTGGTACTTCCGGTCACGGTGCCTGGCTGGCGACCACCACGGCGTGCGGCGGCACCTCGGGCGGCCGGCGGCGGGCCAGCCGGCGGACCGCCGTGTTGAGCACCGCGATCAGCGGCACCGAGACCAGGGCGCCGACGATGCCGGCGAGGACGACACCGGCAGCGATCGCGATGATCACCGCGAGCGGATGGATGGCCACCGCGCGCCCCATGATCAGCGGTTGCAGGATGTGCCCCTCGATCTGCTGCACACCGACCACCACGCCGAGGATGATCAACGCGGTGACCCAGCCGCTGTCGACCAGGGCGACCAGGATCGCCACCGCACCGGAGAGGGTCGCGCCGACGATCGGGATGAACGCGCCGAGGAAGACCAGCGCGGCGAGCGGGAACGCGAACGGAACGTCGAAGATGACCAGGAAGATGCCGATCCCGACCGCGTCGATGAACGCGACCAGCACCGTCGCCCGGACGTACGCGACCAGGGTCGCCCAGGAGGCCCTGCCCGCGTCGTCGACCCGCCAGCGGGCGGCCACCGGCAGCAGCCGGACGATGAAGCGCCAGATCTTCCCGCCGTCGCGCAGGAAGAAGAAGGTGGCGAAGAGCACCAGCAGGGCGCCGGTGAGCACCTCGAAGACGGTTGTCGCGGTGGAGACCGCCCCGCTGGTCAGGGCCTGGGTGTTCTCGTTGATCCACTGCTCGCCCTGCTCGATGTACGAGTTGAGCTGGTTGTCCGACATGTGCAGCGGACCGGTCTTGAGCCATTCCTGGATCTGCCGGATGCCGTCGGTGGCGTTGCGGCTCAGGTCCGGTACGCCCCGGATGAACTCGTTGACCACCAGGGTCAGGGTGCCGACCACGGCCGCCAGCCCGGTCACCAGCACCACCGCGGTGGCCAGCGAGCGGGGGAACCGGGCCCGGAGCAGCAGCCCGACCGCCGGGGCCAGCAGCGCGGAGAGCAGCAGCGCGATGATCAGCGGAATGATGACGATCCGGATCGTGCCGACCACCCGGATCAGCGTCCAGCCGACGACACCGATCACTATCAGCCGCCAGGACCAGGCCGCCGCGATGCGCAGCCCGTGCGGTACGTCCGCGTCGTCCCGGCTCGCCGTCGAGGGGTGGACGTCCGCCGAGGAGTCGGCGTCGACCGGCGCCAGCGGATGCGTGAGCGACGGGGAGTCCACCGGACCGGCCCCCTGGCCCTCTTCCGGGTTGCCGGTCGAACCGGACCGGGGCCGCCCGGCCTCGTAGGCCCGACGGATCCTCGCCCGCAACTGCTCGAAGCGGCTCAAGCGCACCTCCCACTGAGGAATCGGCCCTCCTACCGTAGCCGGGTCGGCAACGGTCGGCTCGGGACGCTACGCCGGCTGGTGCCAGCAGCCGGCCCGCCGACCAGGCGCGGTACCGTTCCGGTCGTGACCGCCGACGCAGACAACGACAACGGCCTGCCCATCCGACTGCTACACGACCGGGTGCTGGTCCGTACCGAGGGCAGCGAGGGGGAGCGGCGCTCGACCGCCGGCATCGTCATCCCGGCGACCGCTTCGATGGGGCGGCGACTGGCCTGGGCGACCGCGGTGGGCGTCGGTCCGAACGTCCGATCCATCGTCTCCGGCGACCGGGTGCTCTTCGACCCGGACGACCGGTCCGAGGTCGAACTGCACGGCCGGGAGTACGTCCTGCTCCGGGAGCGTGACGTGCACGCGGTTGCCGCGCAACGGGTGGAGACCGACTCCACCGGCCTCTACCTCTAGCGGAGCGACACCTCTAGCAGAGCGACGCCTCCAGGGAAGCGACACCCTCCGGCGGCCCACCTCAGCGGTGCTGCTGCGGACCGGGCCAGGACGCTCCCGGAGGTGCCCCGAAGGTGGGCGCCGCACAGTACGAGCCGGGCGGGCCGTAGCCGACACCGGCCGGTACCTGCGGACGGGGTGGCGCGAGCACCACCGGGATCGGCACCACCGGCTCGTGCGGCGCCTCCAGGGTCCGGAGGCTCCCGTCGGGGAAGGTCAGGTGGTAGTAGCTTCCGTCCCACACCCCGGCCGGCGCCTGCGGATCGCGCCCGACGAAGGCCTGCCGGGCGTCGTTCATCGCGCCGAGCAGTTCCCGTTCCTCGGCCAGGGCCCGCGCCCGCTGTACCGGCTTGGCGTCCAGGCCACGGGTCAGCCCGTCGCGCAGCAGTGCCAGCCGGGTGGCGGCGAACTGGAACCGCCGCATCGCCTTGAAGCCCTCGTCGCCGGCGACCCGGCGGGCCCAGCGGCGAGCCGCGTGCCGGCGGCCGATGTTGGTCAGCGCCGCCAGCTCGGGCGGGGTGAGCCAGCCCGCCCGTACGTAGCCGGGCAGTCGACGTTCGGTGATCCGGCCCTCCCAACTTCGCAGCCAGATCGCCAGCCCGACCATACCGAGGAAGATCGGCACCATCAGGCTGATGTATCCGTAGAGCAGGATCAACGTCTCCCCGGTCTCCTGGACGAGGGTGGCCGTCAGGTTCCAGGTGCCGTGCAGGATCATCGCCAGCAGCAGGCCGGCGATCGGGGTGAGGATCCGGATCCGGATGTCGGCGGTGCGGGCCGCGATTCCGAGCCCGACGCCGGTCATCGAGGTGAACAGCGGGTGGGCGAAGCCGGTGATCAGGACCCGCATGATGAAGATCCCGAAGACGTTCTGCGCGCCGGTGGCCGGGCCGTACTGGTCGGCGCCGTCGGCGTAGCCGTGCAGGCCGAGGTAGAGGATGTTCTCGACCATGGCGAACCCGACCGCCGACAGGCCACAGTAGACGATGCCGTCGGTGATGCCGGACCACTGCCGGCGCCGGTAGAGCAGCAGCAGGACCGGCCCGAGGGCCTTGGTCAACTCCTCGATGAACGGCGCCACCAGCACCCCGACGAGCGGAACCGGCAGGCCCACGTCGCCCGCGAACGTGTTGACCTGGAGGGCGGAGTAGGTCGACACCGCCGCGCCCCAGCCGAAACAGAAGAGCAGGTACTTGATCGGCTCCGGCTCGTACCGGTCGAGCCAGAGGAAGCAGGCGACCAGGACCGGCACCGGCAGGACCGCCGCGACCAGCCCGATCACCAGCGGCGTGACCCCGGCCGGCTCACCGAGTTCGACAAGCATCAACACCGCGCAGACGGCGATCAGCAGGATCGCGCCGATCATCACCGCCAGGCGCTGCGCGCTCAACCCCTGCCGCTGACCCGCGATCTTCACCGCCGGAAGACCGGGCGGCGGCTGGGGCGCCGGGGACAGCGTGGGCGGCGACCACGGTGGAGTCGGTGCCGGCGACTGGGGTGCCGCCGTACCGGGCGGGGTGTCGGCCATGTGGTCAGCGTAGTCACCCCGGACGGGCTGGCCCGACCACATCCGGTCCGGCTATGCTCGTCCGCAGGTCACGAGTGCCAGCGTCCAAGCCCCGGCTTGCTGGCCGGCAACCCTCGTCGAGTTCGCGGTGGGGTGCCCCGGGTGATGACCGGGCTCGGTGCATGCCGCACCGGGCAAGCGCGGACCCCGTCTCCACCCGCCCCGGGGTCCCTGGACCCCGGAGGTAACCCGGTGAGCACCATCGTCGCACCCGTGTCCCGTACCCTTCCCGCGCGGCGGGTCGCCGCACCCGTACCTGTCGATCCGGCCCCGGCCGGTCGCGGACCGCTGGACGTGCTCGGCGTACCCGGACAGGTGAACCTCGACTACGCCGCCACCGCGCCCTGCGCGCGGGCCGCCGCGGACGCGGTGGCCGAACTGCTGCCCTGGTACGGCAGCGTCCACCGGGGCGCCGGGGCGTTGTCCCGGCGCTGCACCCTGGCCTACGAGCGGGCCCGGCAACGCGTCGGCGACTTCCTCGGGGTACGCCCCGACGACCACGTCATCTTCACCCGGAACACCACCGACGCGCTCAACCTGCTGGCCCGGGCCCTGCCCAGCGGCGGCAAGGTGGTGACCTTCGCCTCGGAGCACCACGCCAACCTGCTGCCGTGGCCCGTCGACACCGTCCGGCTGCCGGTGCCCGGCTCGGCCGACGCGGCGGTACGAGCCGTCGACGCCGCACTGCGCGAACTGCGCCGGGGCACCGACGGCAGCGCACCGATCCTGGTGGCGGTGACCGGGGCCAGCAACGTCACCGGGGAATGCTGGCCGGTCGCCGACCTGGCCCGCGCCGCCCACCGGCACGGTGCACGGTTCGCGCTGGACGCCGCCCAGCTCGCCCCGCACGCCGAGGTGGACATCACCGCCCTCGGGGTCGATTACGTGGCCGTTTCCGGACACAAGTTGTACGCGCCGTTCGGGGTCGGCGTACTGGCCGGGCGGGCGGACTGGCTGGACGCCGCGCCGCCGTACCTCGTCGGTGGCGGGGCCACCCGCACGGTCGGGGCGGCCACCCACGACGTCGGCTGGGCGGACGGGCCCGGTCGGCACGAGGCGGGCACCCCGAACCTGCTCGGCGCGGTGGCGCTGGCCGCCGTCTGCGAGGCGCTGACCAGCGTGGACCGCGCCGCGCTGCACGCCCGGGAGCAGGCCCTGCTCGCCCACCTGCGCGCCGGTATCGCCGCCGCCCCGGACGTGGTCGAACTGCGTACCTTCGGCCCGGACTCGCCCCGGGTCGGCATCGTCTCGTTCGTGGTCGCCGGCCGGGACTCGGCGCAGGTCGCCGCCGAGCTGGCCGGGCGTTGGCAGATCGGCCTGCGCGACGGCCTCTTCTGCGCCCACCCGCTGGCCCGACGGCTGCTCGCCGAGGCGGCCGTCCGGAGCGGTCGGGCCGACCTGCCGCCGACCGCGCTGCGCGCGAGCATCGGGCTGGGCAGCACGACCCAGCAGGTGGACCGCCTGCTGTCCGCCCTGGCCACTCCGCGCTGACTTCCCGGTCCGCCGTCGGCCGCGCCCCGGTTCCGCCGTCGCGGCTCCCGGAGCCCGGGGCGGGCGCCCGGCCGCTCGGGCTACTTCCGTGCGGACCGGGCCTCCGAGGACGGTGCGTCCGACGGTGCGTCCGAGGCGCGCTCGCGGTGATCCTTGAGCGCCTCGTCGCTGGCTTCGCCGGCATGGCCGCCCGCCGCCCGCCGCACCAGCCGGTTCGCCTCGGTCCGCTCGATCCCGGTGGCCCGGAGTACGTCACTGCCCGTGGTGCGCACCTGCGCGATCACCACACTGCCGGAGAACCCCACCCCCTCGGCGTACGCCCGACCGGCCTGACCGATCGCCTGGAGCGCCTGCTCACGGGCGGCCTCCGGCCGTACGCCGAGGCCGAGGTCCTTGCGCAGCAGTCGCACCGACTCGGCCAGCAGCGCCACCGCCGTCGCCATCTCCTCCGGCACCGGTTCGTCGTCCTCCAGAGCGGTGACCGCTCGTCGGATCAGGGTTCCGCTGTTGTGTACGGCATGCTCGATGTACTCGGCGCTCTCCACGTACTGGGTGAGCGCCCCCCGACGGTGCCAACGCACCGGGGCCAGGATCGAGGTCTCCCGCCCACCCTCCAGCGCCTCGACGAAGCCCTGCATGTGGTCCTCCACCTGGCGCAGCCGGTCCAGGGCCGCCTGGGCCCGGCCGGCGTTCCGGCCCTTGAGCGCCTCGGCGGTCTCGCTCAACTCCTCGACGAGCCGGCCGAGCGCCGGTCGGGCCGCCCGGTCCACCACCCGGAGCGGGTTGAGCGGCAGTACCAGCGCGATGACCACCAGTCCGGCGAAGCCGCCGATCAGCGCGTCGATGACCCGGGGAGACTCGATGTTCTGCATCGACTGCGGGGTCACGGTCACGATCAGCACCGCGGTCGCCGCCGCCTGGGTCACCACCGCCGGGCCGCCGCCCAGGAAGATGGTGACCACGATCGACAGGAAGACGATCAGGCCGAGCTGCCACGGCCCCGTGCCGGCGCCCAGGACCAGTGCGTCACCGAGACCGATCCCCACCGCGACACCGAGGATCAGCTCGATCGTCCGGCGGAACCGCTGTCCGACCGACGAGGCGAGCGTGCCGATCGCGGAGATCGGCGCGAAGACCGGCGACGGGTTGCCCAGCAGTTCGTGCGAGCCGACCCAGGCCAACGCCGCCGCGACCGAGGCCTGGAGCGCGAGCACCAGATTGAACTGCACGGCGTGCCAGCGGTCCCGCACGGTGGCCCGGGACCGCTTCTTCGCCTCCTTCGCCAGATTGGCGATACGCTCCCGATCCACGTCCAAGGGCGTTTTGGCCACGGTCTCACGGACGGAGCGCATGGCGGGGACTACCCTCTTCCGAACCTCCCGAACCCCGGTAAGGAAGGGCCCCTTCTTAGCGCTTTCTGCATATAAAGGGCCCCTTCTTAACGCGTGACATCGGCGGATAGCCTGCGGGGCATGCCGGATCTTCTCGACGACCTGCGGGCCGTACTCGGCGAATCTGCCGTGCTGACCGATCCCGACCTGCTCCGCGGGCACCAGCGCGACGAGGCGGACCTCTGCGCCGCCGGGATGCCCGCGGTGGTGGTACGGCCGCGCGACACCGCCCAGGTCGTCGCCGTGCTCCGGGCCGCCGCCGCGCACGGTGCCCCGGTGGTACCGCAGGGGGCCCGGACCGGGCTGGCCGGTGCCGCCAACGCGGTCGACGGAGCCGTGCTGCTCTCCACCGTGGCGATGAACGGGATCCTGGAGGTGGATCCGGTCAACCGGATCGCGGTGGTCCAGCCGGGCGTGGTCAACGCCGCCCTCGCCGCCGAGGTCGCCCGGCACGGCCTGCGGTACCCCCCCGATCCCGGCTCCTGGGAGTCGTCCACCATCGGTGGCAACGTGGCGACCAACGCGGGCGGGATGTGCTGCGTGAAGTACGGCGTCACCACCGAGTACGTGATCGGCTTGGAGGTGGTGCTGGCCAGCGGCGAGGTGCTGCGCACCGGACGGCGTACCGCGAAGGGGGTCGCCGGGTACGACCTGACCCGGCTCTTCGTCGGCTCGGAGGGAACACTGGGCGTGATCACCGAGGTGACCGTGTCGTTGCGTCCGGCCGCCGAGCAGTCGTTGACACTCGTCGCGGTCTTCCCGTCCACCACCGCCGCCGGGCAGGCGGTGGCCGGGATCTCCGCGCAGGGGCTCAGCCCGAGCCTGCTGGAGCTGCTGGACCGGACCCACCTCGGCGCGATCGAGGCGTACCGGCCGATGGGACTGCGTACCGACGCCGGGGCGGTGCTGCTGGCCGCCGCCGACACCGGCCCCCGGGCCGCCGCCGACCTGGCGAAGCTCGCCGAGGTGTGTACGGCGAGCGGTGCCGACGAGGTCTTCGCGGCCACCGACGCGGAGGAGGCCGCCGCGCTGCTCCAGGCCCGTCGGCTGGCCCATCCGGCGATGGAACGGTTCGCCGCCGAGACGTACCCGGGCGGGAACGGCGGGTTGATCATCGACGACGTGGCCGTACCCCGGAACGCGCTTGCCGCGCTGCTGGACGGGGTGGCCCGGATCGCCGACGAGCACGACATCCCGATCGGCGTGGTCGGGCACGCCGGGGACGGCAACATGCACCCGAACATCGTGGTCGACCGGGCCGACCCGGCCAGCCTCGAACGGGGCCGGTCGGCATTCGACGCGATCATGGAGCTGGGCCTGTCCCTCGGCGGCACCTGCACCGGGGAGCATGGCGTCGGGCTGTTGAAACGGGACTGGCTGGCCCGGGAGATCGGGCCGGTGGGGGTACGGGTGCACCAGGCGATCAAGGACGCACTCGACCCGACCGGCCTGCTCAACCCCGGCAAGGTGCTCTGACCTGACCTGACCTGACCGGACCTGACCTGACCGGACCTGACCGGACCGGACCGGACCGGACCGGACCGGACCGGACCACCGGGCCACCGGGCCACCGGGCCACCGGACCACCGGACCACCGGGCCACCGGGCCACCCGGCCACCGGGCCACCGGGCCACCCGGCCGCCGGTCGCCGGGCCGCCGACCGGCCCGTTCCCGGTCAGCCGGGAAGTTCCACGCCGCCCATTCCGGCGTCGGCGCTCCGGTCGGCCGCGAAGCCGCGTACGTCCGGGGCACCGACCCGGGCCGCGTCGGCGGTGGCGTCGTCGGGCATCCGCTGAGACTGCCGTTCCGCCTCCACCCGGGCCAGGTAGTGCTCGACCTCGCGGGCCCGTACCCTGGCGTCCCACCCGAGCACGCGGCCCATGATCTCGGCGGCCTGTCCCGCCGATTCCACGCCGCGGTGCGGAGTCTCGAAGGAGATCCGGGTACGCCGGGTCAGTACGTCGTCGAGATGCAGCGCACCCTCGGCCCGGGCCGCATACGCCACCTCGGCGGCGAGGTATTCCGGTGCCCCGGCCAGCGGCGAACCGAGCAGCGGGTCGGCGTCGACCATCCCGAGCAGGGAGGTGGTGAGGTTGCCGTACCGCTCCAGCAGGTGTTCGACCACGCCGGCCTGTATCCCGTGCCGGCGGGCCAGGTCCGCCCGGTCCCGCCACAGCGCGCCGTAGCCGTCCGCGCCGAGCAGTGGCAGGTCGCCGGTACGCGACGGGCGTACGCCGCCGAGCCGGCGGGCCGCCCGGTCGACCACGTCGGCGGCCATCACCCGGTAGGTGGTGTACTTGCCGCCGGCCACCAGCAGCAGTCCGAGCATCGGCTCGTAGACCGCGTGTTCCCGGGACAGCTTCGAGGTCGAGTCGGCCTCGCCGGAGAGCAGTGGGCGCAGCCCGGCGTAGACGCCCTCGATGTCGTCGGTGCTCAGCGGCCGGTCCAGTACGGTGTTGACCTGGTCGAGCAGGTAGTCGATGTCCCGGGCCGAGGCCGCCGGATGGGCCCGGTCGAGCCGCCAGTCGGTGTCGGTGGTGCCGATGATCCAGTGCCCGCCCCACGGGATCACGAACAGCACCGAACTGGGCGTACGCAGGATCAGCCCGGCCTCGCCGGTGATCGCCGAACGGGGCACCACCACGTGCACGCCCTTGGAGGCGCGTACCCGCAGTCCCCGGCGTACTCCGACGTCGCCGAGCAGCTCCGCCATGTCGTCGCTCCACACCCCGGTGGCGGCGATGACGGTGCGGGCCCGTACCTCGAACTCGGCGTCGGGGGCGCCCGGGGGTGCCTCCATGTCCCGGACCCGTACCCCGGTGACCTCGCGGGCCTGCCGGGTCAGGCCGACGACCCGGGCGCTGGTCACCATCGCCGCGCCCAGGCTGGCCGCCGTGCGGGCGAGGGTGACCACCAGGCGGGCGTCGTCGACCTGGCCGTCGTAGTAGCGGATGGCGCCCGCGATCGCGTCGGCGCGCAGGCTCGGGAACATCCGGCGGGCGCCTTCCCGGCTGAGGTGGCGGTGCAGTGGCATCCCCCGCCCGCCGCCGAACACCCCGGCGAAGGCGTCGTACGCGGCCACTCCGGCGCCGTAGTAGGAGCGTCGCCAGGCCCGGCCGGGTAGCGCGGTGGGGCCGGCGCCGGGCGGCAGCGGGACCAGGATCGGCACCGGGCGGACCAGGTGGGGCGCGAGCCGGGTGGCCAGCAGGCCACGCTCGGTCAATGCCTCGTGGACCAGGCCGAACTCCAACTGCTCCAGGTAGCGCAGACCGCCGTGGATCAGCTTGCTGGATCGGCTGGAGGTGCCGGAGGCGTAGTCGCGGGCCTCGACGAGAGCCACCTTGAGGCCCCGGGAGGCGGCGTCGAGGGCGGCGCCGGCACCGGTCACTCCACCGCCGATGACGAGCACGTCGAACCGTTCGCCGCGCAGCCGACGCAGGTCGGCGGTGCGACGGGACGGCGAGAGCCGGCTGGCGGTGTTCCGGGAAACACTGGGGTCACGCACCCGTCCACGGTAACCGTACCGGTGGCTCCGGTGCCGCCGGCAGGCTCCGGCTTCGCCCGGGGCCCGGCGCGAGACGAGCCATTTCTCGGCGGGAGACCGGCGATTTCTCGGCAGGCAGGAGATCGCATCTTGACAGGGCCGCATAAGCTTTGCAATGCAGAGTAAAGTACTGATACAGAGTTGAGGGGGCGACGATGAGTTCCACCGACGACGTATGGACCAGTGACGACGACGTACGACCCGAGGAGACCCTGGCCGAGCTGGACCGGCTGCGGACCCGTACCCGGACTCGGACGCACAGTGGAGCGTGGCTCCCCGCAGCCCTCGTCGCCCTACTGCTCCTCGCCAGCAGCGCCCTCTACCGGGCCCCCTTCGCGCAGATCAACTCGCTCACCATCGACCACCCCTACTGGGCCGGGCTGCCCGACGAGCAGCGTCACCCGGTGCTGTCGTACGCCTTCTGGTTCGTCGCCATCCCGCTGCTGGTCGTCGTCACCGCAGCCTGGTACGCGCGGCGGGCACGCCAACTGGGCGTTCGCGTGGCCTGGCCGGTCTTTGCCGCCACCGGACTCGGCGTACTGCTGCTGCTCGCGATCGTCGCCGCCGTGCCGAAGACGAAGCTCGGGTCCGACGGCATGACCGCAGACCTCCCCACGTGGTGGTGGCAGGGGCTGCTCACCCCGCTGCTGCCGGTGGCCGCCGCCGTCCTCGCGCTCGCCTGGGCCGAACGCAGCCCGGGGCTGGCCGCCTCCGGGCTGTGGATCACCCTGCTCACGGTCTGGCTGTGCGGCACCCTGCCACTCGGCCACATCCCGTCCCTGGTCATCGGACTCATGGACGGCGGAACGAGCTCATACGGTGGCCAGCTCGCGCTCCGGCCCGGCCACTATCTCGGGCTGATGGCCCTGCCGCTCGTCGTCTTCGCCGTGGTACGCGGTGCGCGGGCCTGGCGGCTCCACCATGCCTGACCGCCGGCCGAGGCCACCACATCCGGCGCTGGCCCTCGACGACACCGTCCACCAGCGGGTCCGGCTGGGCATCCTCACCGTGCTGAGCGAGACCCGGGAGTGCAAGTTCGGCACGCTGCGGGACGAACTCGGGCTGACCGACGGCAACCTCAACCGGCACCTGCGGATCCTGGAACAGGCCGATCTGTTACAGGTGATCAAGGGGTACGAGGGCCGCCGTCCCTGCACCTGGCTGCGGCTGACCCGGCAGGGCCGGACCGCCCTGCGCGCGGAGGTCGCCGCGCTGGAGCAACTGGTGGAGCGGCTCCGCAACGCTCCCGCGGAGGAACCCGAGACCGATACCTGACCCCGCCCAGCGGTGGGTCCACGGTCCACGGCCCGCCGGCCGGCGTCGTACTGTTCGGGACATGCAGGATGGCCCGCCGCCGCCACCCGACGAACCGTCCGTGCCGCTTCCCGGTCCGGCACAACCGCCACCGTCGCCACCCGCACCACCACCCGGCCCGACCCCGGGGTACCCGACTGCGGGGTACCCGACTGCGGGGTACCCGACTGCGGGGTACCCGACTGCGGGGTACCCGACTCCGGCGCCGGCGGGGGGACCGTTGCCGCCCTGGCCGCCTCGACCGGCGCCGCGGAGTGGCGTCTGGCCCGTGGTCGCCGCCGCCTTCGTCGGCGTCTGGGCCGTCGTGGTGACGGTCGGCGCGCAGACCATCACGTGGCTCGTCGAACAGGTCCTGCTCGTCGCCGGGCTGGACCAGCCGGCCTGGATCTGGCCGGCGACCGGACTGGTGAACGCGGTGCTGGTCGGCGTGCCCACGGTGCTGCTGGCCACCCTGCCCCGATCCCCCGGGGTCCGGGCCGCCGGAAGGGCCTGGCTGCTCGCTGCGATCGTGCTCGGCGCGTTCGGTCTGCTCCGGGCGATTCCGACGCCGCTGCCCGAGGTCTACCTGGCCGGCTTGGCGGCGTCGGCCGCGCTCGCCGCACTCCTGATCCGGATGGTCCGGCTGGCCCGGCTGGTCCGGCGACGCGGCTCCCGAGTGGAACCGGCCCGTACCGAGCCGGCCGCGACCGGCCTGGCGGCCGCCGGCGGGCTCGCCCTGCTGCTGCCCTGGCTCTGGCTGGGTGCACTGGGCGGGCTGCTGGAGACGATGTTCGGACTGCTCGCGGCGGCGGCGGTCGGCTGGCTGGCCGCCACCATCCTGAACGGATCGTTCTGGGCCGGCTACGAGCGGCCGGGAGGTGCCGGGGCGGCGGATTCGGTGCCGGACCGGCCGGTCGGCGGCCCGCGTCTGGTCCTGGTCGGCGGTCTGGTCGCCGGGGTGGCACTGGCTCTCCTGGCGGCCGGTATCGGTGAGCCGGGCGCACAGCTCGCCGCGCTGCTCGTACTCCCCCCGGCCGGCTTCGTGATCGCCGCCCTCCGGCCCGGCTCACGACCGGTGCGTCGGACCGCCGGCCCGACCACCGAACCGACCACCGGGCTGCCAACCGCCGGGCTGCCGACCGCCGGGCTGCCGACCGCCGGGCTGCCGTTCGGCGGGACTGCGGCGGTCGGCTGGCTGGTCGGCATCGCCGCCGCCGGGCCGCTGGTCCTGGTGGATCCCGAGGAGATCACGTTACTGCTCACCAACACCCGGGACGTGCCGTTCTGGGCCGCGGTCGCCGCCGCCGGCTCGCTGGCCGTCGCGGTGCTGCTCGGCCTCGGGTACGGCTTCGGCCTCGGCCGGGCCGGCGCGACCGTCCCCCGTCGGATGGTGGCGGCAACCGTCACCGCCGGGCTACTGGTCGCCTCCGCCGGGGTGTACGTCGGCCTCGGCTCACCCGGATGGCAGGGTGAGCGGCTGTTCGTGGTGCTTCGGGAGCAGGCGGACCTGAGCGGGGTGACCAGCACCGCGAGCGGTTCCGCAGGCCGGGAGGCCCGAGGGCGTGAGGTCTACCGCCGGCTCGTCACCACCGCCGAACGGTCCCAGGCCGGACTGCGCCGGGAGCTGGACCGGCGCAGGCTGAACTACACGCCGTACTACCTGGTCAACGCGGTGGAGGTGGACGGCGGTACGGCCGTACGCGCCTGGCTCGCCGGCCGTTCCGACGTGGCACAGGTACTGGTCAGCCAGCGGTTACGGGCACTGCCCGCCGCCGGGTCCCCGGCCCGCGGGACCGAGTCGGCGCCGACCGTACCGGGCTGGAACCTGCGCCTGATCGGTGCCGACCGGGTCTGGTCCCAGCTCGGGGTGGACGGCTCGGGCATCGTCGTCGGCGGCTCGGACTCCGGAGTGGACGGGACACATCCCGCCCTCTCCGCCGGATTCCGGGGCGGCGACGACTCCTGGTTCGACCCGTGGAACGGCTCCCGCTCCCCCACCGACCAGGGCGGCCACGGTACGCACACCCTGGCCACCGCCGTCGGGGACGAGAATGTCGGCGTGGCACCGGGTGCGCGCTGGGTCGGCTGCGTGAACCTCGACCGGAACCTGGGAAATCCCGCGCACTACCTGGACTGCCTCCAGTTCATGCTCGCGCCGTTCCCGCCCGGCGCCGACCCATTCCACGCCGGGCGGCCGGAGCGGGCGCCGCAGGTGCTGACCAACTCGTGGGGCTGTCCGGAGATCGAGGGCTGCGCCCGGGACACCCTCCGCCCGGCCGCCGACGCGTTCGCGGCCGCCGGTGTCTTCTTCGTCGCCGCCGCCGGTAACACCGGCCCGTTCTGCGAATCGATCGACACCGCACCCGCGCCGTACCCGGAGGTGTTCACCGTCGGTGCGGTGGACCGGGAGCGCCGGGTCGCCACCTTCTCCAGCCGTGGTCCGGCGGCCGGCGGGGCCGGCAAGCCGGACGTGGTGGCGCCCGGCGTCGCCGTGCTGTCGGCTCTGCCCGGCGGTGGATACGGCACCCAGAGCGGCACCTCGATGGCGACACCGCACCTGGCCGGAGTGGTGGCGTTGATGTGGTCGGCCAATCCCGGACTGGTCGGCGACCTGGAGAGCACCAGCCGGATCCTGCGCGACAGCGCGACCCCGGCCGAACCGACCTACCGGTCCCAGAACAGCGCCGACCGGTGCGGGTCGGCGCAGAACATCACGGGCGCCGGCCTGGTCGACGCGTACGGCGCGGTGCGCGCCGCCCAGCAGGCGGTACGGGGCTGACCGGGCGGGCGGTACGGGGCTGACCGGGCGGGCGGTACGAGGCTGACCGGGCGGGCGCCGGTCTCGCCATCGGCCCGACGATGACCTAGGGTCGGCGCTCGTGCATGCCGAGTTCTCGATCGTCGAGTTGACCGACGACCAGCTACCCGCCGTGGTGCAGTTGTGCCGGGAGGCGTTGGACCTGCCCGATGACGCCGCCGAGGCGGTGGCCATCGTGGCCCGGCTGCGGGACGACGCACCCCCGCCCGGATCGACGTCCCGGCGCCGTACGGTCGGGTTCGTCGCACTCTCGGACGGCGCACTCGCCGGGGTGGCGCTCGGCTCGCTGGCGTACCGGGATCCCACCATCGGCCACCTCGACCTGCTGGCGGTCCATCCGGACCAACGGCGCCGGGGGATCGGGCGCGGGCTGCTGCTGCGGGCCGAGAGCGCGCTCGCCGGGCTCGGCGCCACCCAGGTACGGCTCGCCGGCAACGCCCCGCACTACGTCTGGCCCGGCATCGACGTCCGGTACACCCCGGCGATCTGCACGGCGTTGGCGCTCGGCTACGAACCGGAGGGCACCGCCTGGAACATGACCGCCGACCTGTCCACCGAGTCCTCTCCCGCGCTGCGCAGCACCGAGGCCGCCGAACGACGGCTGGCCGACCAGGGCGTCACGGTACGCCGGGCGGGGCCGGACGACGTCCCGACGCTGACCGACTTCGCCCGAACCACCTTCGGCGGCAGTTGGGACGCCGAACTGCTGCACTCGATCAACCGCGAGGGCGCCGGCTGCCACCTCGCCGTCCGTACGCCCGAGGGCGGCGGGCCGGTGGAACTGCTCGGCTTCGCCGCGTACGGCTCGTCCCGGCCGAGCTGGTTCGGGCCGATGGGCACCGCTCCGAACGCCCAGGGCCTGGGGATCGGGAGCGTGCTGCTCCGCCGCTGTCTGCGCGACCAGCGGTCGGCGGGACATGAACGCGCGCAGATCGGCTGGGTGGGCCCGATTTCCTTCTACGCCCGCAGCGCGGGTGCCGGGATCGAGCGGGTGTTCTTCCTCTACCGGAAGCAGCTCTAGACCCAGGTCAAATCCGTACCGTGCCATTTTCCCGTGCCATTTTCCGGCGCCATCGACCGGGAGCCTTCTGCCGTTTGCGGAGAAGGCGGAAGTCGTGGCGAAGGACGAATGGACGAGATCATGGACGCGTCCCTCCACGAGCCCATCGAGTCGGTCGGCGCACTATGCAGATCCGAGAATTGTTCACCGGGCGCCGAGAAGCGGCGCGCCAACGACGCATGATCATATGAATGCATGAAGAAGGGGCGGACCGCTTCCGCGGACCGCCCCTTCCTGACGTGACGACTGGACTCAGAAGTCCATGTCCCCGCCGCCCGGCGCAGCCGCCGGGGCCGGGTTCTTCTCCGGCTTGTCCGCCACCACAGCCTCGGTGGTGAGGAACAGGGCCGCGATCGACGCCGCGTTCTGCAGTGCCGAACGGGTCACCTTGGCCGGGTCGATGATGCCGGCCTTGAGCAGGTCGACGTACTCACCGTTGGCCGCGTTGAGCCCGTGGCCGGCGTCCAGGTTGCGGACCTTCTCCACCACGACGCCGCCCTCGAGACCGGCGTTGACGGCGATCTGCCGCAGCGGGGCGTCCAGCGCGACCTTGACAATGTGCGCGCCGGTCGCCTCGTCACCGGTGAGGTCCAGCTTGTCGAAGGCGGTCTTGCCGGCCTGGACCAGCGCGACACCACCACCGGGGACGATGCCCTCTTCGACGGCGGCCTTCGCGTTGCGCACCGCGTCCTCGATGCGGTGCTTGCGCTCCTTCAGCTCGACCTCGGTGGCCGCGCCGACCTTGATCACCGCAACACCGCCGGCCAGCTTGGCCAGGCGCTCCTGCAGCTTCTCGCGGTCGTAGTCGGAGTCGCTCTTCTCGATCTCGGCGCGGATCTGGTTGACCCGACCGTTGATCTGGTCGGCGTCGCCGGAACCGTCGACGATGGTGGTCTCGTCCTTGGTCACCACGACCTTGCGGGCGCGGCCCAGCAGGTCGAGGCCGGCGGCGTCGAGCTTGAGGCCGACCTCTTCGCTGATCGGCTGGCCACCGGTGAGGATGGCGATGTCGCCCAGCATGGCCTTGCGGCGGTCACCGAAGCCCGGCGCCTTGACGGCAACGGACTTGAAGGTGCCCCGGACCTTGTTCACGACCAGGGTCGCCAGGGCCTCGCCCTCGACGTCCTCGGCGATGATGACCAGCGGCTTGCCCGACTGCATGACCTTCTCGAGGATCGGCAGCAGGTCCTTGACCGTCGCGATCTTGCTGTTGACGATCAGGATGTAGGGGTCGTCGAGGACGGCCTCCATCCGGTCGGGGTCCGTCATGAAGTACCCCGAGATGTAACCCTTGTCGAAGCGCATACCCTCGGTCAGCTCCAGCTCGAGCCCGAAGGTGTTGCTCTCCTCGACGGTGATGACGCCTTCCTTGCCGACCTTGTCCATCGCCTCGGCGATGATCTCGCCGACGGTGTTGTCACCGGCGGAGATGGAGGCGGTGGAGGCGATCTGCTCCTTGGTCTCAACGTCCTTGGCGAGCTTGCTCAGCTCCTCAGAGACGCTCGCGACCGCAGCCTCGATGCCCCGCTTCAGGGCCATCGGGTTCGCGCCGGCCGCGACGTTGCGCAGGCCTTCGCGGACCAGCGCCTGGGCCAGGACGGTCGCCGTCGTCGTGCCGTCGCCGGCCACGTCGTCGGTCTTCTTCGCGACCTCCTTGACCAGCTCAGCGCCGATCTTCTCGTACGGGTCCTCGAGCTCGATCTCCTTGGCGATGCTCACACCATCGTTGGTGATGGTGGGAGCGCCCCACTTCTTCTCGAGCACGACGTTGCGGCCCTTCGGGCCCAGCGTCACCTTTACAGCGTCGGCGAGGGTGTTCATGCCCCGCTCGAGGCCGCGGCGCGCCTCCTCGTCGAACGCGATCATCTTGGCCATACGGCGTTGTCCTCCTGGACACTCACGGCCGCCGGGGCCTTGCCGACCCCGAACCTGCCGCCTGATTACGCACCTTCGGACGTCACTACGGCACTCGCGGACGGGGCCTCCCGGGCACCCGAGGGCGCCTGATCGACTCCGTCGCGTGTGCGACAGTGACGTCCGCCGGCCGGGCCGGACAGCCCGCGACGACCGGCCATGTGCCACCGACCTGTCTCCCAAGCCCGCGACCGTGGCCCTACCGTCCCGACCATTGGCACTCGCAGCGCGCGAGTGCCAATGACTTGTTTAGCACTCTCCCCTGCCGAGTGCAAGCCACTCGGGAGCGGTCAGAAGAGTTCGGCGGCCAGTCGCGCGGTGTTCACCGGCGCCTCCTGACCCCGCTGTTCGGTGTATGTGAGCAGGATCCCGACAACCTGCGCGAGCTGGAACGGCAGGCCCAGCACGGCACCGATCAGGGTGATCACGACGTACCCGACGGAGAAGCCCACCGCTTCCCCCGGCGTGGCCCCGATCCCGAGCGCGAGCATGCCGACGTTCTCCAGGACGGCCACCACGAGGGTGCCGCCGACCACCACACCCAGGATGATCGCGACCCGGCCGAGGACCATGCCGAACCGGGCGTGGACCATCTGGAACGAACGCCCGATGGGGTTGCGCCGCTCGAAGAGGTAGATCGGACCGACGAGGCTCAGCGCCAGGCCGAGGTAGAGACCGGGCAGGACACAGGCACAGAAGCCGGCCGCGATGATCAGGCTCGAGGCCAGGTACCAGCCCCAGAGACCCAGCGCCCGGCGCAGCCCGTACCGGAAGGCGGGGCCGAGCGACACCGGCTCGCCGGACGCATGCCGGACGATCACCCAGACGGCGGCCGCCCAGCCCAGGGCCTGCACCAGGCCCGCCACGAGGGCGACGGCGAGGACGACCCCGGAAAGGACGAGGAACCCTCCCACGAACGCTTCGAGCTCTCCCGGCGCCAACTCCCCGGTGGACCCCACGACCGGCGGGTCCGGCTGGAAGGGCACCATCAGCAGGGTCATGACCGCCAACGGCAGCACCTGGGTGATCAGCACGATCGACACCAGCTGTCGCCAGCTCCGGCGCGCCACGGTCCAGCACCGTTCCCACCAACCGCCGATACCCGCACCCGGAAGCGGGACGAGCGGATCGCGCGGATCCAGATAACCCGGCGGAGACCACTGGCCGGGGCCAACCCCCGTCGGCGGGCCCGGGTAGGCGGCCTGACCTGGGTAGACGAGTTGACCGGGGTAGACCGGCTGGCCGGGGTACCCGGGCTGACCCGGGTAGACCGGCGGACCCTGATAGGGCGGCCGGACCAGGTCGACCGGCAGACCTTGATCGGCCGCCCGGATCGGGTCAACCGGGACCGTCGGGTCAACCGGGACCGTCGGGTCAACCGGGACCGTCGGGTCAACCGGCGTCGTCGGGTGACCGGATTGGACCGGAGAAATCGGCTCGGTCGGTTCCGGTTGCTCGCCGGGGCGGCCCCCTGAACCGGCACCGGGACCGGGGGGGCCAGGAGGCGTTGGCTCGACCACGGACTCTCCTCAGGCAGGAGCGCGAAGGGGGACAGCTCCCGATCTTGCGGCCTGTGGGACGACAAGCACAGCCGCCGATCGGTCGAGGCTGAACTCGCGACGCCAGGAGTGAAACCCGGTCGAGCGGGAGTAGCAAACTCCAAGCCAGTGTCGGGCCCGGTGAGACGCCGACGATCAGGCGATGAGGCGGACCTTTTCCGCCTGCGGGCCCTTCTGACCCTGAGCGATCTCGAACTCGACGCGCTGACCGTCGTCAAGCGCCTTGTAGCCGTCCATCTCGATCGCGGAGAAGTGGACGAAGACGTCCTGTCCACCATCGACCGCGATGAAGCCGTAGCCCTTTTCGCTGTTGAACCACTTCACGGTGCCCTGCGCCACGGTGCACTTCCTTACTCCGGTCGCGCCGGAGCTGACAGAGCCCCGGCGTCGACGTACGCCTGCCGGGGCCGCCGACCCGTTTTCACCGCACCGTCAAACGATTGAGGCATCGAACGAATCAAGCGGCCGAACCCGCACGGTACACCAAGGCCGGGCGGCAGCGCACTAGGCTAAAACGGTCATGAGGCCGACAACCGGGCGGCCGTTTCCCCACCGGATCCCATTGGCGACCATCGCTGTGCCGCCTGCCGCAGGCCGACCGTAACCGGAATGGGCCCGATTACCCGGCGGAACGGGTCGACGTACCGCGTGCGACCATGGCGAACGTGCCGGCACCCACCCCGCAGACCGCCACCGACGCCGCGCTCGCCGAGCCCTCCGGCCCATCCAGGCCGAGCCCGTCGACCCCGCCGAACCCATCGAACCGGCCGAACCCTCCGAACCCGTCGAACCCGTCGAACCCGCCGAACCGGCCGAGCCCTCCGAACCCGTCGAACCCGTCGAACCCGTCAGAGTCGGCCCTGACAGAGCCGGCCCCGTCCTCGCCGAGGCCGGCCGGCGGAACCGACGGGGCGGGCCGAGCGGACGATCGCCCGGCAGCCGACCTCCCCTCGATCCGCCGGGTACGAGCCACCGACGCCGCCCGGTTCCGGGCCATCCGGCTGGAGATGCTCGCCGACTCACCGCTGGCCTTCCTGGAGACTCTCGCCGACGCGGCGGCCCGGCCACACGCCGAGGTCGCCGCCCGAGTCGCCGGAATGGCGTCCGGCCATCGGAGTGCGGCGTTCATCGCCGAGGTCGACGGGCGGATCGTCGGCCACGCCGGCGGACAGGCGGCGTACGGCCGGCCGGGCGTGACCGTCGTCTTCGCCGTCTACGTCACCCCGTCGTGGCGCGGCAGTGGACTGCTGGCCGCCTTGATCGACGAGGTGGCCGCCTGGTCCAGCGCGGCCGGACGCGGAGAACTGCACCTGGAGGTCGTGGTCGGCAACAACCGCGCAGTACGGGCGTACGAGCGGCTCGGCTTCGTCGACACGGGCGTACGCGTGCCGCATCCGATCGTGCCCGCGCTCCGTGAGCTGGAGATGCGCCGCGCCACCTGACCTGTTAGGAGGGGCCCCTTCTTCTACAGAAAACGATAAGAAGGGGCCCTTCCTTACACCCTCAGTTGTGGCGGCGGGACTGGACCACGCGGAACCGGGCGGCGACGTAGGCGCCGTCGGTGAGGGCCGCGTTCGCGGCCGGGTTGGCGCCGCTGCCGTGGAAGTCGGAGAACGCGGCCGACTGGTTGACGAAGACGCCACCGGTGAGGTTGCAGGAGAGGTGGACTCCGGTTTCGATCGCTGCCGTCTCGGCGGCGTCGAGGACGGCCTCGTCGGTGGAGTAGACGGCGGCGGTGAGGGCGCCGCGCTCGCCCACCGTCTGGCGGAGCAGGGCGAGGCTGTGGGTGGTGGAGTCGGTCCCGATGACGAAGGAGATCGGCCCGAACCACTCCCGCCCGTACGTTCCGACGGCGTCCGCGCCGAGCTTCGTGATCAGCGGGGTCCGGACGACCGCGCCGGGGTACTGGGGGTGCTCGACGGGACGGGACGGCAGGACCGCCTCACCGACCCCGGCAACCTCGTCGAGCCGGGCCAGTACGCCGTCGTTGACGATCGCGCCGGTCAGCTCGACCGCGCGGGCCGGGTCGCCGGTGAGCTTCCCGACCACTGCGGCGATGCCGGCGGCGACCTCGTCGACGCTCTTGTGCCCCTGGTCGGTTTCGATCCCGGTGGCCGGCACGAGGATGTTCTGCGGCGTGGTGCACATCTGTCCGCTGTAGAGGGTCAGCGAGAAGCCGATGTTGCGGCACATTCCGGTGAAGTCGTCGGTCGAGTCGACCACGATCGTGTTGACCCCGGCCTTCTCGGTGTAGACGGCGGCCTGCCGGGCGTTGGCTTCGAGCCAGTCGCCGTACTCGGTGGAGCCGGTGAAGTCGACGATCCTGACCTCGGGGCGCAGCGCCAGGGTGGAGGCGAGGCCCTCGCCGGGGGCCTCGGCGGCGAGCAGCATCAGGTTCGGGTCGAACCCGGCCTCGGCCAGCACCTCGCGGGCGTACCGGACGGTGATCGCGAGCGGCAGTACGGCCCGGGGGTGCGGCTTGACCACGACCGGGTTGCCGGTGACCAGCGAGGCGAACAGGCCGGGGTAGGTGTTCCAGGTCGGGAAGGTGTTGCAGCCGATCGCCAGCGCCACGCCGCGCGGCACCACGTGGAAGTTCTTGGTCATCCGCAGCGGGTCGCCCTTGCCGGCCGGCTTCTCCCAGGAGGCGGTCGCCGGCTGCCGGGTCATCTCCCGGTACGCGTAGGCGAGCGATTCGAGCGCCCGGTCCAGGGCGTGCGCGCCGCCGGCCTGGAAGGCCATCACGAACGCCTGCCCGCTGGTCGCGTGCACCGCGTTGGCCAGTTCGAAGATGTGCGCGTGCAGCCGGGTCAGGATCTCCAGGCAGACGCCGACCCGGGTCTGCGGACCGGCGTCGCGCCAGCCGGGCAGCGCGCTGGCGGCGGCGGCCAGCAGCACGTCGGGGTCGCCGTGCGGGTAGGTCACCCCGAGGTCGATGCCGAACGGGCTCGCCTCGGTGGCCACCCAGTCGAGCGTGCCGGGCTGGTCGAGCGGGAACTTCCCGTCGAGGTACGCCCGGAAGGCGGCCTCGCCCTCGGCGGCGGCGGTTTCGCCGTACACCCGGGGGCTGGGCGACTCGGGATAGGCGGACCAGTAGGCCCGCTCGGTGATCGCGGTCAGCGCACGCTCCAGGGTGTCGGCGTGCCGGGCGAAGAAGGGGTGCGGGGTCTCCGTCATCCCGCCATCATGCCGCACCCGGCGGAGCCGCCCCAGTGGCCGCCCGGCGGAGTCAGATGGTCGCCTGCCAGCTGTTCAGTCCGGCGACCGCCCGGAAGCCGAGCCTCTCGTTGATCGAGATCATGTATTCGTTCACCGCCGCGTTGTAGGTGTCGATGACCCGCAGCGCCGGCTCGTGCGTCCGCGCGTACCGGAGATTCTCGATCTTGACGATGATGCCCAGCCGGTGGCCCCGGTGCCGCGGTTCGACCAGGGTGATCTGCTGGAAGGCGTGCCAGTCGCAGTCTTCGGTCAGCCCGAGCGCCGTCCAGGCCACCAGCCGGCCGGTCGCGTCGTGCCGGGCGCCGCAGTTGTACCAGCGCAGACCCCGCGCGTCGAGCGCCGCCTCCATGGCACG
Source organism: Plantactinospora alkalitolerans (assembly GCF_015690345.1). Lineage (GTDB taxonomy): Bacteria > Actinomycetota > Actinomycetes > Mycobacteriales > Micromonosporaceae > Plantactinospora > Plantactinospora alkalitolerans. The sequence goes on from NZ_JADPUN010000104.1 coordinate 22,762, forward strand.
CAGCCGTCCGACGTCCGGTTTGGCCGCCTCCCAGGTGAGGTCGCCGATCGGCGCGTCCTCGATCAGCCGGCTGTCCAGGTAGGCCACGTCCTCGGCGTACTCGTCCGGGATACGCCCGTGCCAGCGCACGATCGAGTAGCCCTCGGCGTGGGTCAGGCCGGCGGTCAGCAGCCGGTCCAGCTCCGGCTCGTCCAGCGTGGTCAGGTCGAGCCGACGGCGGACGTCGGCGAGCGCCGGGTGCGCCCCCATCGCGGTGGCGAAGGCGTCGCCGGGCGCGATCCGACCGGCGGCGGGATCCATGCTGGCCGTCTCGCTGATCATGCGCTTGCGGCCCAGTTCCCGGAGCGACCGGACCGCGTACTCGTAGAGGGCCCGGCCGACGCCGCGACGACGGTGCTCGGGATGCACCGTGAGGGTGACCTGGGCGTTGTCCCGGTTCTCCACCTGGGGCAGGGTGAGTGCCAGGTGACCGACCGGCACCCCGTCGAGGTAGGCCAGCGCGTGCCGCTCCTCGTCGCCCGGCCACGGATGCTTCAGTGCGCCGAAGAAGCGCTGCCTCGACGACGGTGGCATGTCCGGTTGCTCGGCCGCCCGGCTGACGGCCTGGATTTCGTACGCCCGCTCGGCGGCGACTTTCCCGGCGGCGTCGGCGGTGTCGAACGGGATGACGACGATGTCCATACATCGAGAGTGCCGGTCGGACCGGGCGGGCGCGAGCGATTATCGCCGACGTCGTCACCTGCTGGCCGAATCGTCGTTGAGTCCGTAGGCCGTCGGGCGTCAGGCCGCTCGGGGAAAGTTTGGTCGGGAGGACGCCCGCACAACGCCTCCGGCGCTGGGTCGTAAGAGCTTAAAAAGTCTACGGCGGTGCGTCCTCCCGCACGGAGCATCTTGCGTCCTGCAGATGCAGTCGTCAAGTCCTCTTCCGCGTGTTTTCGTCACCCATGGCAAATCCCCAGCTACAGGCCGCATCCGTACCACGGGCGTGGACCTTGGCTCGCATATGCACGCGGAGCGCGCGCGCGGCTGCGGCCGGCCACCGTCGGCTCCGGACAGTGGCCGGGACGTCGCGCTCCAGAGTCGGGGGATCCGGTCGTACGGGCCGGCTCAGCGGAGCAGACCGGCGTCGCGGACCGCGCGCAGCGACGGCTTGACCCGGTACGTCGGCCCGACCTCGGCCGCCACCGCATCGAGGGTCTTGAGTCCCTCGCCGGTGTTGTAGACGACCGTCTCGGCATCGGGATCCAGCCGGCCGCTCGCCACCAGCTTGCCCAGTACGGCCACGGTGACGCCGCCCGCCGTCTCGGCGAACACTCCGGTGGTCCGGGCCAACTGTCGGATCCCCGACCGGATCTCGTCGTCGTCGGCGTAGTCCATCCAGCCCCCCGTCCGGCGTACCGCCTCCAGGGCGTACAGGCCGGCGGCCGGGTCACCGATGTTCAGCGACTTCGCGATGCCGGTCGGTCGGACCGGGTTGATCACGTCGGTGCCGGCGTGCAGGGCCGTGGCGATCGGGTTGCAGCCCGCCGACTGGGCGCCGAAGACCTTCCAGCCGTTGGCCGGGGCCTCGACCAGACCGATCTCGACCAGCTCGCTGAACGCCTTGTCGATCTTGGTGAGCAGCTCACCGCTGGCCATCGGGATGACCACCTGCTCCGGAATCCGCCAACCCAACTGCTCGGCGACCTCGTACCCGAGGGTCTTGGAACCCTCCGCATAGTACGGCCGGACGTTGACGTTGACGAACGCGGTGTCCTCGAACTCGTCGGTCTCCACCAGTTCGCCGCAGAGCCGGTTCACGTCGTCGTACGAGCCGTCGATCGCGACCACGTCCCCGCCGTACACGGCGGTGGTGATCACCTTGCCGAGTTCCAGGTCACCGGGAATGAAGACGATCGACGGGACCCCGGCCCGGGCCGCGTGCGCGGCGACCGAGTTCGCCAGGTTGCCGGTCGAGGCGCAGGCGAACCGGGTGAAGCCGAGCCCCCGGGCGGCGGTCAACGCGACCGAGACCACCCGATCCTTGAACGAGTGGGTCGGGTTGGCGCTGTCGTCCTTGACCCAGAGCGGCGCCCGGATGCCCAGCTCGGCGGCGAGGCCGGCGGCCGGAATCAGCGGGGTGAGGCCGGGGTCGAGCGTGACCCGGGTGGCCGGGTCCTGGCCGGTCGGCAGCAGCGCGGCGTACCGCCACAGGTTCTGCGGACCGGCCTCGATCTCGGCCCGGGTGACCCGGGCCAGTGCCTCGGTGTCGTAGCCGACCTCCAGCGGGCCGAAACACTCGAAACAGGCATGCTGGGCGACGAGGGGGTACTCGGATCCGCAGCCGCGACAGACCAGGGCGCGGGCGGGGCTGGGGATGATTCCGGTGTTCTGGCTGGGGGTCGCGTCGATGATCGACGTCATGGCGATGGCCGTCCTCTCATCTTTCCCGGGACCGCACGGCGCGGCGGGGACGGATTTGGCACCTGCTCCGCGGGTGGAGTGGTTGCCGGGGCGTCATCGGGCCGTATCCCTCAGCCCCTCTGGATGAGGTATTAAGTTGTCCGGTCAGTCTACGGGTCCGGCTATCCCGCTGTCCCGGCCACTCGCCCGCTGTGACCTAAATCCCGACCGGTGTCCCGACCGTCACCGCGCAGTCGCCAGCACGCGCCGCCGACCAGCGCGAGCGTGATCACGCTGATCGCGAGGTCGCCGACCAGCGCCTCCGTCGGGGACGCCGGGGCGTAGTTCGGCACCAGGTAGGCGCCGGCCGCCGCCGCGATCAGGTAGGCCGACCAGGCGGCCAGGGCGTGCCGCTGCCCCCAGCCGGTACGTCGGGACCAGACGACGATCACCGTCGCCGCCGACCCGACCGTCACCGCCTGCACCCCGAGGCCGAGCCAACCCGGCACCAGGTCCACGCTGACGAACGCACCGAACACCAGCAGGCCGGCCCAGATCGGATGCGGCGCGCGGGCGGGTACCGGCCGGGGATGACGCCGCCACCTCGGCAGCATGGCCGTGCCGACGAGCGCGACCACCAGCAGCAGCACGAAGGCGACCTGGACCGGGGCGGCCTGGAAGCCCTTCCGGCCGTCCTCGGCGTCCGCGAAGATCAGCAGGCTGCCGAGCAGGTAGAGGAGGGCGGCGACGACCAGGCCGGGACGGCCGAGCCACGGCTGCCGGCGTCGGCCGGGGGCCAGGAACGACTCGACGATCACGATCGGTACGCAGATGCTCAGCGCGATGTGGCCGCCGACGTAGCCGAACGCCTGCTGGGCACTGAACCCGAGCCCCGGCACCCAGGTCGCGCTCGCGGCGGTGCCGAGTTCGGCGAACTCCGTGTCGTCGAGGAAGTTCCGGTTGAACAGCGCCTGGTCGACCAGCCCGGCCTGGATCAGCCCGAACGCGGCGGCGAGCAGGACGATCACCGGCCAACCTCCACCGGTACGCCGGGCGGTCTCCCGGATGAGCAGCGCGGCCCCGCCGTACAGGGGGCCGAGGAAGATCACGACCAGCAGGTAGTCGTTGGCGGTGAACCCGCCCCAGGAGACCTCGCCGGCCCACGGGGCGAGAAGGAAGAGCGCGACGACCGGCCCGATCCGGCGCCGCCAGGGCAGGCCGGAGCCCGTGGCGGGTACCGCGGGGTCGGGTGTCGGGGACGTGGGGGCGACGGGCATCGGTGGTCCTCTCCGGACGGTGACATGGCCGGCCGGACGCGACGGTCGGTACGGAGCAGTGATCTCCGTACGCCGCCGCCGGTCCGGCACACCGACACACTCCCGCCCCGGTCGACCCGTCGGTAACGGTCATCGGTCGACTCCGGCCCGACCAAGGTCGATGCCTTTGGTAGCCCTCCGGGCGCTACCGCCCCACCGGTGCGGCGACCGGCGTCTGCGGGAACCTCCCGGGTACGCAGAACGGCAGGGTCCGACGCTGGTACGAAACGGCCGCGACGGCGAGTGCCCAGCCGTACCCGCCGAACGCCAGCGGAGCCGCCACGCCGAGCAGTCCCCGAACGCCGTCCCAGTGCCAGTCGAGGACACCGGCGGCGATCAGCACCAGCGCGCCGGTGCCGTACAGGGCGAGGGTCGGTGCGACCAGCCAGACCGGGGTGAGCGGCAGGAAGCGGGGTACCCGTCGACCCGCCAGCCACAGCGTCCAGCGCGGGAAGACCATCCCCCACGGCCGGACCAGACCGGCGAGCAGGAACACGGCGAGTCCGATGCCGGCCCAGAAGGCCACGGCCGCGTACCAGGTCGGCCGGTAGCCGTTCCCCTCGATCCCGGGAACGCCGAACGCGCCGAGGGTGTGCAGGCTGGCATAGGGCAGCCACGCGACGGAGCCGACGTAGGCGATCCGGCGTACCACCGTCGGCGCCGGATGCGGTGCGGGATGCCGCCGGTCCACCAGGCCCGGCGGATGCGCCCGGCCGCACCGCGGGCAGCCGCCGGACGTACGGCGGCGCCACCGGATGGCGGCGGCGGCGAAGAGCGCCGCGACGGTGGCCAGCCCCAGCCGCTGGGCGAACGTCAGCCAGTCGCTGTTTCCGTCCGGATCGTGGACGGAGCCGGTCAGGACCAGTTCGATCAGGTTGAGCAGCACCATCGCGCTACCCGGCAGGATCAGCCCCGCCACCGTCCAGAGGCCGACGGTCAGCACCGGGGCCGAAATCCGCCGCCCCCACGGTCGTACCGTGGCGGCCGCCAGCGCCGACCCGACGAGCAGGATCCCCGCGCCCGGCGCGGCGAGGCCCGGCAGGCCGACCAGGGAGTGCCGCCCGGTCAGCACGGCGACCAGCAGCACGACGCCGTACCCGCAGGCCGCACCGCTCGCCGCGTAACCCGTCCACTCCGGCCTGCGCCGCCACCATGGTGTCATGCCGTCACCCTCGTCGGCGGGGCCCGACGACACCTCCCGCGCCGGAGGGAGGCACCTCCCCGGCCGGGGTGAGATCGCCGTCGGGGTCCGGCACCCGCCGCGTGATCGTTGCCCTAGGCTAACGATCACGCCGGACCGGTCCGGACCGCCGACGACTCCGCGCCGACCCGGGCCTACGAAGACCACCACGCCGGCGGGAACAGACGGGAGCCGGCGGGAACAGACGGGAGCATGACGTTGCAGGACGCGATGCAGGACGCGATGCAGGCCGGAACGGTCCGGATCACCGGGGCGGGCGGCGACGAGATCGAGGCGTACCTCGCCCAGCCGCTCGACGCGGCGCCGCGCGGCGGGGTGGTGGTGATCCACCACATGCCCGGCTACGACGAAGCGACAAAGGAGATCACCCGGCGGCTGGCCAGCTACGGGTTCGCCGCGATCTGCCCCAACCTCTACAGCCGGGAGGCGCCGGGCGCCAGCCCCGACGACGCGGCGGCGACGGCGCGGGCCGCCGGTGGCGTACCCGACGACCGGCTGGTCGGCGACGTCGGCGGCGCGGCCGATCACCTGCGCGGGCTGCCCAACTCGAACGGCAAGGTCGGCGTGATCGGCTACTGCTCCGGTGGACGCCAGGCGTTCCTGGTCGCCTGCCGGCTGCCGCTGGACGCCGCCGTCGACTGCTACGGCGCGTTCGTGGTCGGCAACCCGCCGGAGAGCTTCCCGCTGGCCGTGACGCCGCTGCTGGACCAGGCCGGCACGCTCTCCTGCCCGCTGCTCGGCATGTTCGGCGCGGAGGACCAGTACCCGTCCCCGGCGCAGGTGGAAGAGTTGGCCGGCGAGCTGACCCGACTGGGCAAGCCGCACGAGTTCCACACCTACCCCGACGCCGGACACGGGTTCTTCGCCGTGGACCGGCCCAGCTACCGGCCGCTCGCCGCGACCGAGGGCTGGCAGCGGGTCCGCGAGTTCTTCGACCGTCAGCTCGGTGCCTGATCCCGACCGCCCGCGACCAGCCCGAGGAGGCCGGCATGTGCACGTACGTCACCGTGAAGCGTGAGGTCGAGGGAAGTGGCAAGGGTGCTGGCGGCTGGTTCCCGGTCAGCCAGACCACCGTCTACGTCGACCATCCGACGCACGCACCGTACGCCCACACCCTCAACATCGACTTCCTGAATCCCGCTGCCGGGCCGGCGGCCCGGGTCGCGGTCGAGCTGACCGAGGAGTCGGCACTCGCCCTGATCGAGGCGATCCAGGGGGCACTCGCCGCCGCTCCGGCCGGAATGGCCAGCCGCGACCAGAAGGTCTGACCGCGGCTGCGGAGGACAGGGCCACGCCACGCCACGCCACGCCGGCTCCGCAGTCGTCGTGTCGGTCCCGATCGATCCCGCAGCCGTCGTGTCGGTGCGATCACGCGCTGTCGTCGTCGGTCCGGTCCAGCCGGGCGAGGTCGTCCTCCGACAACTCCAGCGCACCGGCGGCCAGGTTGGCGACCAGGTGGTCCGGGTTGCCCGTGCCCGGGATGGCCAGCACGTGCGGCCCGCGCCGCAGTGTCCAGGCGAGTCGCACCTGCGCGACGCTCACCCCGTGGGCGCTGGCGACGGCGCGGACGTCGTCACGCTCCGCCCCGCTCGGGCCCGCCTCGCGGCCGGCACCGGCGATCGCGAAGAACGGCACGAAGGCGACGCCCTGCTCACCGCAGGTACGCAGCAGGTCGTCGGTGCCGCGTCGGTAGTTGACGCCGTACGGGTTCTGCACGCAGACCACCGGCGCGATGGCCTGGGCCTCGGCCAGGTGCTCCGGCCGGACGTTCGAGATGCCCAGGTGCCGGATCAGACCGGCGTCCCGCAACTGCGCCAGTACGCCGAACCGCTCGGCGATCGGATCGGGCCCGTGCACCCGCAGGTTCACCAGGTCGAGGTGGTCCCGCCCGAGCTGGCGCAGGTTCTCCTCGACCTGGCCGCGTAGCTGCTCCGGCCTGGCCAGTGGCAACCAGGTGCCGGACGGGTCACGGCCCGGCCCGACCTTCGTGGCGATGACCAACCCTTCCGGGTACGGCGACAACGCCCGGTTGATCAGCTCGTTGGCCGACCGCAGGGGCGAGAAGTAGAACGCGGCCGTGTCGATGTGGTTCACCCCGAGCTCGACCGCGAGCCGGAGCACCTTGATCGCCCGGTCCCGGTCGCTCGGGCTGCCGTCGGCGTTCTGGGTCAGCCGCATCGCACCGAAGCCGAGCCGGTTGACCGGCAGATCGCCGAGTGTCCAGGTGCCCGCGGACGCGGCCGGGAGCAGCTCCGGAGTGGTCATTGCGAGAATCTCCCTCTTCGCTGGCGTACTGGTCGGCCCGCCGTACCAGGCCGGGATCCGTTCAGGAGACGACGTCCTTGCGGGTGAAGCGCCAGAAGGCGAGGCTCCAGAAGACGGTGGCGTAGCAGATCGCCGAGATCGCACCCTTGACGATGTCGTCGGTCTGCACCGGGGTCGACAGCAGGCCCAGCCAGGCCTGGCTGTAGTGGGTCGGCAGGAAGTCCCGGAGCACCCCGAGCGCGGTGATCTGGTCGAGGATGCTGGACAGGATCCAGAGCAGCACCGCCCCGCCGACCGCGCCCAGCGCCGCGTCCGTGGTCACCGAGAGCAGGAACGCCAGCCCGGCGACCACCAGCAGTACGACGGCCAGGTAGCCGAGGATGCCGAGCAGCCGTAGCAGACCCTCCCCGGCCGGGATCTGGGCCGCCACCGTGCTACTCAGCGGCTCCCAGCCGTACCGGAGGGTGCCGGCGAGCATGGCGGTGCCGGCGATCAGCAGCAGGGCCAGCAGCGAGTACGCCAGCGCGACCACCAGCTTCACCGTCAGCAGCCGGGCCCGGGGCACCGGGACGGCCAGCAGGTAACGCAGGCTTCCCCAGCTCGCCTCGCTCGCCACCGTGTCACCGCAGAACAGTGCCACCACGACGACCAGCAGGAACGACGACGAGACGAGCAGGGAGAAGAGGGTGAAGTTGAGCCCGCCGGTGGTGGCCAGCTCGATGAGGCTGCCGAACTCGCCCCCGCCGTTGTCGTCGTCCCCGGAGCCCTCGAACTGGAAGGCGACCAGGATGACCAACGGCAGCAGCACCATGAACCCCAGCGCGAGCTGGGTACGCCGCCGCGAGGCCTGCCGGCGCCACTCGGCGGCGATCGCGAGCGTGGCTCCGGGCCGGTAGCCGGCGGCGCCACCCGCCGCGTCCGGCGTACCCGCTGGTCTGGTCTCCGTCGTCGTCATCAGCGGTCTCCACTTCCCCGGGAGTTCTCCCCGACCAGGGCGAGGAAGGCGTCCTCCAGGCGACGCCGGGGCACCACCCGGTCCACCCCGACCCCGGCCCGGACCAGCTCGGCCACCACCTCGCTCCGGGCGGTGCCGTTGGTGTCCACCACCAGGCCGCCACCCGAGTCCGGCAGCACCCGTACCCCTTCCAGCCGGTCGAGTACGGCCCGCGCGGCGGCGTCGTCGGAGACGTCGAACTGGGTGCTCGGAGACTCGCCGACGATCTCGTCGACCCGGCCGGACGCCACGATGGTCCCCCTGTGCACGACGACCGCGTGCGTACAGGTCTGCTCCACCTCGGCCAGCAGGTGGCTGGAGACCAGCACGGCCCGACCGTCGGTCGCGTACCGGCGCAGCACCCGGCGCATCTCGGCGATCTGCGGCGGATCGAGCCCGTCGGTCGGCTCGTCCAGCACCAGCAGCTCCGGCAGGCCGAGCATGGCCTGGGCGATCGCCAGCCGCTGCCGCATGCCGTGGCTGTACTTGCGGGTCTTCCGGTGCACCGAGTCGCCGAGCCCGGCGATCTCCAGCGCCTCGTCGAAGTGCGCGTCCGCCCAGGGCCGACCCGTGGCCCGCCAGTACGCCCGCAGGTTCTCAAATCCGCTCAGGTGCGGCAGGAAGCCCGGTCCCTCGACCAGGGAACCGATCCGGGACAGCACCGGAGAGCCGGGTACCAGCCGGTGGCCGAAGACGTGGATCTCGCCGGCCGTCGGCTGGGTCAGCCCCATCAGCACCCGCAGGGTGGTGGTCTTGCCGGCGCCGTTCGGCCCCAGCAGGCCGACCACCTGGCCCCGGTGCACCTCGAAGTCGATCCGGGACACCGCGACGAAGCCGTCGGCGTACTCCTTGCGTAGTTCGCGGACCACCAGCGGAGTGTCGGCGTACTCGGCGACGACCGAGGTGTCGTGCCGGCGGTGCCGGCGGCGTACCACGGTGACGACCACGACGAGCCCGAGCACGATGGCGGCGAGCAGGCCGACGAGGGCCCAGCGCCAGGCCACGGCCGGGGTGGCGATCGGCACACCGCCGACCGTCGGCAGTGACAGGTCGGCGCCGGTGCCGGCGCCGCCGGGGGCGCCCGGAGCGGTGGATGCACCGGCCGCCGGAGCGTCGAGCGCGACGGTGTAGGTGACCGGCTCGGCCGGGGTGGCGTACCCCTGGTCGGAGCTGGCGATCACGATCCGGAGCCGGTGTCCGGCCTCGATCCGGCGCACGATCGCGGGCAGGGTCACCCGAACCGGCCGGGCCGCCGCGATGTCGGCGGGCAGGCCGGTCAGGCGTACCGGGGCGACCAGGCCGTTGGAGAGCGCGGCCGGGCCGTTCGGGTCGACGTCGTAGAGCTTCACGAAGAGCACCGCCTCGCCGGTCGGCGACGCCGCCCGGATGGAGACGCTCGGCGAGCCGACCACGTCGACGGCGTGGTCCAGCGGTGCCGACTCGAACCGGGCGTGCTGGCCCGGCAGGTCACCGGCCACGCCGTCGAGCAGCGAGGAGAAGCCACCCGCGAACGGCAGCGCCGAGATGGCCGCCGGGTTGCCGCCCGGCGGGTTCGCGATCCGCTGCTGCGGCCCGGCGACGCCGATCGTGCTGGTGGCGGCGCCGCCGACGCCGGGGTAGTCGGCGACCGAGAAGCCGGTGGCGACCAGGCCACGGTCCAGCGCGTCGAAGCCGGCGATCCGGGACCAGGTGAAGCTCGTCGACGGCGTCTCGCCGGCACCCTTGACGTAGTGGTCGAGCCACTGGGCCATCAGGAAGCGCAACCGGTCCCGGTCGGTCTGCGGGCCCTCGCCGCCGTCGTGTCCTCCGGTGAACCAGGCGACCCGGACCGGGGTGCCAGCCGCCGAGATGCCCCGGGCGTTCGCGTCGGCCTCGGCGAGCGGGAAGAGGGTGTCCGCCGCACCCTGGATCAGCAGGGTGGGCGCCTTGATCCGGTCGAGCACCCCGGCCGGACTGGACCGGCGGAGCAGGTCGACCGCCGCCGGGTCGCCCCGGCCGGTGGTGGCGATCCGCAGGTACGCGGCGCAGACGTCGGCGGCGAAGCGACCACAGGCCGGGTCGGTCGGCGTGGCTCCGGGTGCCGTACCGGGCACCGTGCCGAGCACCGGGTCCCGGTCGGCCGGCGACCCGTTCCCGGCGCCGTCCGAGCCGGAGTCGTCCGAGGAGTCGTCCTCGGAGTTCGCCGAGTTTCCGCCCGGTCCGTTGGCGCCGCCCGGTGCGGCCAGGCCGCCGAGCCCACTGCCGCCGCCGCTGCCGAAGAAGATGCCGGCCCAGCCCTTCTTGAACACGCCGTCGGTCGGCTCCCGGCCGGTGGACTCGGGCAGGAAGGAGCGGGCCAGGTCGTGCCAGGTGATCATCGGCACGATGGCGTCCACCCGCGGGTCCTGCGCGGCCAGCAGCAGGGCCAGGCCGCCGCCGTACGAGCCGCCGACGACGCCGACCCGGGGGTCACCGGCCGCGTCGGTGCGGATGTCCGGCCGCTGGGCGAGCCAGTCGAGCAGCCGGGAGGCGTCCCGTACCTCGTAGTCGGGGTTGTCCAGGTGGATCTGCCCACCGCTGCGCCCGAACCCCCGGGCGGTGTACGTCAGCACGGCGTAACCCAGGTCGGCCAGGTCCTCGGCGTCGGAGGAGACCGAGCGCTTCGTACCGCCGAACCCGTGGGCCAGCAGCACCGCCGGCACCGGTCGGGCGGCGCTCGCCCCCTCCGGCAGGTAGAACGTGGTGTCCAGGTCGACCGGCTGGTCGCCGTTCGGTCCGGACCGGACGGTGACCATCGCGTCCGTTGTGGAGTAGGCCGTCCGCTCCGGCCAGACCGCCCAGCCGACCAGCGCCGCGAGCAGCACCACCACGACACCGCCGGCCACCACCCGCCGCCGGGTCAGGCGGGCCCGCCATCGCCGGGCCGGCGGGGTCGGGCCGGCGGCGTCCGGTCGGGCCGGCTCGGCCGGACGCAGGACACGGCGGAGCCGCGCCAGCAGTGGGGAAGGCATGGGCACACCGTACGGCGCCAAGCCTGAGGGTTGGCTGAGATCCGCCGTACGTCCGTCCGGCTGGCCCGTTCGTTGTCCGGGGGTGGTCGTCCGCGCCGGGCGGGCCGGTATCCGGCGAGCCATATTCGGATCCTGTGAATTCCGATCTTTCGGTGCACCAGCCATGAATCGATACATGCGACTAGGCAACTATGCACGCCGAGTCACATTTTCGGTCACTGGGTGTTACCTGTACCCAAGTGACGCATAACTGACTGCTCGGCCTGGATCGTCCGGGTCCGGAGTCCATTAGTTTTCCGGTCCGGTGGACGGGACCGGCGGCCTCCCCACGCCCTCCACCAGATCGCACCCCTTGCCGATGGAGATGGACGATGACAGTTACCGCGCAGCGGTCTCGGCGCGTGTCGAAACGGACCGGTGTGGTGCTGCGAGTGCTCCTCGCGGTCGCCCTGCTGGTGCCGATCGGCGTGCTGTTCAGCTCGCACTGGCAGACCAACGACGAGCGACGGTCGTACGCGGACCGGGAACGGCACGGCATCGAGTACCTTCGTTCACTCGGCCCCGTGACGGTTGCCCTGGTCGACGCCCAGTCGAGCGCGGTCTCCGGTAGATCGGGCGCCCGCGAGGCGCTGCGGAGCGCGGTCGATGCCACCAGCGCGGTCGACGTCCGGTACGGCGCCGAACTGCGGACCAGCGACCGCTGGGCCGGGATACGCGCCAAGATCGAAGCGCTTCCGGCCCGTACCCCGACCGATCCGGCGACGGCGTCGGCGGCGTACAGCGAGGCCGGCGACCTGCTGCTGGCCCTCTACGCGAAGGTGCGGGAGAGTTCCGGGCTGATCCGGGACCCGGAATCCGACTCCTACCACCTGCAGGACGCCGTGGCCGAGGAGCTGCCGGAGGCCCTGGTCGCGGCCGGGCGCCTCGCCGACCTCACGGTGATGGCGGCGAAGCGGCCGACGTCCGAACGGCTGCGCACGGCGGGTGAGATGGCGCTGGCCCGCGCAGCCGTGATCGAGCCCGCGAGTGACCTGGTCAGCGGCCTGCGGGTGGCGGTCGAGGACACCGAGAGCCGAACCCTGGGCGGTAACCTGCTCCGCCGGCTCGACGGCTATCAGCGCGCGGTGGAGTCGTTGTCCGGCCTCACCGCGGATCCGAGGAGTGCGGATCCGATCCAGGTGAGCACCGCCCGGTCGTCGGCGCACCTGTCGGGGGCGGAGCTTTCCACGATCATCCTGTCCGAGCTGGACATCCTGATCCAGGAGCGCGCCGACGAACTGACCGACCAGGGGCTCGTCGCGATCGGCGCGTTCGTACTCGCGGTGCTGATGATCGTGGCCCTGGCCGCCGGGATCATGATCGCGGGCCGGGTGACCCGACCCGGTTTCGCCTACCTGGGTGAGCCCGGCATGGTCCCACCGGGCGCGATCCACCCCGGCGCGGCGCCCGAGGTCGGACCGCCGCCGGGCGGGCCACCACTGGGCGGACCACCGCCCGTCATCGGATCGCCGCTGGCCGGACCGTCACCCCTGGCAGGGCCGTCGGGGCTGCCCACCGGGCCGTCGGTGCTGCCCGAGCGCCGGTCGTACCGGCCGGACCCGGCCGGCGAGCCGGGCCGGCGCGGCCCACTGCCGGACTGGCCGGACCCGGTCCCCGCCGGGCAGGCCAATCCGGCCATGCCGGGAGGCCCGGACGGTCAGCCGGCGCACTGGGGACGTCCCGATGCTGCTCGATAGGCTGCGGATCCGGGGCAGACTCGCGCTGCTCGTCGTCATCCCGCTGCTCAGCACCATCGGCCTCGCCGTTCCGGTGCTTGTCGACCGGATCGACTCGGCCAGGAACGCGGCCGACACCGCCGACTCGGTACGCCGTGCCGGCCGGGTCGGCACTCTCGTGCAGGAGTTGCAACTGGAGCGCCTGCTCTCGATCGGCTACCTGCTGAACGCCGTCGACCGGTCCGAACTGGTCACCCAGACCGCGCAGGTCGGGGACCGACTCGCCGACCTGCGCCTCGAACTCGGCGACGAGTCGACCCCGGAGATCGAGACCGCCCTCGGTAGCGTGCAGCGGCTCACCGACCTGCGACTCGGCGTACTCGCCAAGCGAATCAGCCCGGACGAGGTGGTCAACGGGTTCGGGCACACCAACAACACCCTGATCGAGTCCTTGCGGCTGACCCGGACCGCGGACGGGAACACGCCCGAGGGGCGTCAGATGATCGCCCTGGACGCGGTGCTCCGGACCGACGAGGCGATCAGCGCCGCCGGCACCCTGATCGTGCTGGTCGTCGGGACGAACAGCGCGTCGGCCGGCACCGCGTACGTGGCCAACATGTCCCGCCTACAGTCGAACCTGGCCCGGTTCCGCGGCTTCGCCACCCCGGCCCAGAACGAGCTGTACGGGCTGGTGGAACGGGCGGTGGCGGCCCGGACCAGCCCCGAATTCCTCAGCGTCGGCTCGCTCAACCCGACCAGCGCCGTCATCGGGCTCTCCCTGGACCGGCTGTTCCCGGCCGTCTCCTCGCTGACCACCCTCGGCCAGTTCATCGAGAAGAAGATCGTCACCGACGTGATCGCCGAGGTCTCCGACCAGCGCCAGCGGGCGATCGCCGGCGCGTACACCGTGGGACTGCTGGTGCTGCTCATCATCGCGCTGATGATGCTGCTCAGCCTGGCCGTGGCCCGCACCGTCGCCCGGCCGCTGACCCGGCTGACGGTCTCCGCCGACCGGATGGCGCGGGTCGCCGAGGCGGAACTCGTCCGGATCGTCGACGACGAGTCCGAGTCGCCCGACCCGATCCGGCTCGACCCGGTGGACGTACGCGGTCGGGACGAGATCGGCGACCTGGCCCGAGCCTTCGAGCGGGTGCAGGGTACGGCCGCCCGACTGGTCGAACGGCAGGCCGCCAGCCGACGGAACGTGGCCCAGATGTTCGGGCACGTCGGACGGCGTACCCAGAACCTGGTCGGCCGGCAGATCGCGCTGATCGACCGGCTGGAGCACCAGGAGACGGACCCGGGTCGCCTCCAGCACCTGTACCGGCTCGACCACATCTCCAGTCGGCTGCGCCGCAACGCCAGCAGCCTCGTCGTGCTCTCCGGCGGAGCCGGCGGGGACGGGCACGTGGCTCCGCTCCCGCTCGGCGACGTGGTCCGGCTCGCACTCGGTGAGATCGAGGACTACACCCGGGTCGACGTGCAGGTCCGGCTCGATGTCGCGGTGGCACCGGGAGTCATCGGTGATCTCGTCCTCACCCTCGCCGAGCTGATGGAGAACGCCACCGCCTTCTCCCCACCGCACACCCGGGTGACGGTGCTCGCCGAGGTCATGCCCGGTGGGGTACGACTCAACCTGGTCGACCACGGCATCGGCATGTCGCCGGAGCGAATGGCCGAGGAGAACGCCCGGTTGACCCGACGGGAACGGCTCGACCTCGTTCCGACCGAGGTACTCGGACTGTTCGTGGTGGGTCGGCTCGCCCGTCGGCACGGCTGGCGGGTCACCCTCTCCGGCACCACGCCCGGTGGCGGCGTGACCGTGGGCGTCGAGATCGACGACCAGCTTCTGATCACCCGCCACCCGGAAGCGCCCGTGGTGGCGGCCCGGGCACCGGTGACGCAGCCGCTGCCCGTCCGGCCGGTCAGCGCCCCCGAGGGTGGCCCGCCGATGGCCCCGGTGCCGGGCCGGCTTCCGGTGGAAAACCCGATCATGAGGCCGGACACCGCGCCGAGGCCGAGCCAGATGCCGATGGCGCCGATCCCGGAGCTGGTACCGGCGGCGGCCTCGACCGCGCCGGTGTTCGACGCCGAGCTGATCAGCCGGGCGACCCGTTCGCTGGCGTCCGGGCGACCGTGGAACGCCTTCCTGACCCGGCCGTCCTCGGGTACCGGAGCGGATGTCCCGGACCAACCGGCCACCGCGCCCCATGGGGATGGTCCGGACCACCCGGAGGCCCGGGACCTCGGAAGGCGACCGGACGCACCGGGGCAAGCCGATGTCCCGGATCGGCCGGACGCTTCGGATCGGCCGGACACTTCGAATCGGCCGGATCATTCGGGCCAGCGCAACGGTGCGCCCGGCCAGCCGGCATCGGGCGGTCCGGCGGCGGGCACCGCCGACAGCGGCCCGGGACCCGCGGCATCCGGCCCCGGCACCGGGCTGCGCCAGCGGGTCCCGGGCGCTCAACTCCCCGTGACCGGCCGCAAGAGCCGACCCGAACCGACCCCGGCCGACCCGTCGGTGGTCCGGGCGTCGATCGAGGAGTTCGAGGCCGGGGTACGCCGGGCGCAGCGCGAGCAGCAGTCCCGGCCTCCCGCCCGTCGACCGACGCCGGGCTACGAGGCCAGCCGACTGGAGCCCGAAGGCCCACGGCCGGCGCAGGCCGAAGTGCGGGTGGAGCATGGTGACCCGCAGTCCGGCGCACGGGCAACGCCCGGTGACCCGCAGTCCGGTACACGGGCAACGCCCGGTGACCCCCACCCCGACCAGGGTGGATCCCGAACCGACCCGGGTGGATCCCGACCTGACCCGGGAAGCCCGGCACCGCCGGAATCCCGTGGCTCCCAGCGGGAACAGGCTGACCTGCGGCCGGCGCCGACGGCGGCCCGGGCCAACGGGGTGGGAGCGGCGGCCCCCGCCGGGACGGGATCTGCCGCCGCCCCGCCGCAACTCAACCGGCGGGTCCCCGGCGCGAACCTGAGCATTCCGGCACCTGCCACCCCACACGGCCAGGCGCCGCCCACCACCGCGACCGCCACGCCGGACGATCCCGACCGGGTCCGCGAGTTGATCATGCAATTCGAGTCCGGCGTCGCCCGCGCGCTGAACGAAGTCCGTTCAGACAACCGCCACGAAGAGGGAACCCCACGATGAGCAGTCCCTTCATCCGCTTGGAACAGGACCAGCAGGGAAACGGCACCGGCGAGCTGAGCCAGGAGGCGCGCACCTTCAACTGGCTGCTCGACTCGTTCACGTCCGGCACCGCCGGCGTGCAGGAGGCGATCGCGGTCTCCTCCGACGGCCTGCTGATGGCCATGTCGTCGATCAAGGACCGGTCCAACGCCGAGCGACTCGCCGCGGTGGTGTCCGGAATGACCAGCCTGGCCAGTGGAGCCGCCAACTGGTACACATTGGGGGCGCTCAACCGGGTCGTGGTGGACATGACCGACGGCTACCTGCTGGTCAGCGCGATCAGCAGCGGCTCGGTCCTGGGGGTGGTCGCCGACCGATCGGCCAACCTCGGCACCGTCGCCTACGAAATGACCCTCTTCGCCGGTCGGGCCGGAGGCGCGCTCACCCCTCGGCTCATCGTCGAGCTGAAGAACTCCGTGCAGTCATGATCGCCGGTGGTGCGGTGTCCGGTCCGCTCAGCCGTACATCGCGGTACGCCCACCGTCGGAGTGAGGAGACGTCGTGACCGAACGCAGCGAGGAGGTGCCGTGAGCTGGCCTGCTGCGGACGAGGTGCCAGAGCCGGAACCAGAGCCGGAGTCGGAGTCGGATGTGCTGGCGCCGGTCCGGATCCGCCCGTACCTCCGGGCCGTGCTGCCGGAGGCGGAGCCCGAGCCGGAGGCGGAGGCGGACACCGGGGAGATTCCGGTGCCCGACCCGGTGCCGACCGGGTTACGTCCGTTCGTACTCACCGCTGGGCGGGTGTCCGGGACCGACCCGGCGATCGGGCTGGAGACGCAGGTCACCGCCAGGTACGAGGACAGTTCCTGGACCAGTCAGCCGGTCACCCGTCTCGCTACGGAACTCCAGGACATCGTCGCGCTGTGCGTCGAGCCGATGTCCGTGGCGGAGATCTCCGCACGGCTCCGGATGCACCTCGGCGTCACCAAGATCCTGGTCGGTGACCTGCGGGCTGCCGGCCACCTCGACGTACACGTCTGTGACGTAGAGGATGCCCACGACCCCGACCTCATTATGCGAGTGATCGATGGACTTCGTGCGATCTCCTGACTGGCCGGCGTCCCCGCCGGCCGGCCCATTGGCCAACAGTGCGCCCGGACGCTACGGCAGCCCGGCGGGGTACGGCGTGCAGACTGGGCGGATGCCACCACCGGTCGGGTACCCCCAACCCGCCCGCCAACAGCCACGCCACGCGCGCGAGTCGGACGGCGATCCGGTGGCGGCGCACCGGTCCGAACAGCGACGCGGCTCCGCCCCGCCGATCCCGGTGAAGATCCTCATCGCGGGTGGCTTCGGGGTCGGCAAGACCACCACGGTGGGCGCGATCTCGGAAATCGCGCCTCTGACCACCGAAGCGGAGATGACCACTGCCGGGATCGGCATCGACGACCCGGGCATCCGCTCCGACAAGACGACCACCACCGTGGCGATGGACTTCGGCTGCGTCACCATCGACCGCAGCCTCAAGCTCTACCTCTTCGGTACGCCCGGTCAGTCGCGGTTCGGCTTCATGTGGGACGACCTGGCCCGGGGGGCGCTCGGTGCCCTGGTGGTGGTGGACAGCTCCCGGCTCGACGACTGTTACCCCGCCATCGACTACTTCGAGCGCGCCCGGATACCGTTCGTGGTCGCGGTCAACGCGTTCGACGGGCAGATCGCGCACGATCTGACCGCGATCCGCTGGGCGCTGGCGATCGGAGAGCATGTCCCATTAATCCAGTTTGACGCGCGCGAGCGGCTTTCAGTCCGCGATGCCCTACTGATCGTGCTGGATCGGGCCCTGGATCGAGCGATCCGGGAGCGGGAGACTTAGCCCGCGACGGTCCGGCCAATTCGGTCGTCGGTTGGGCCGGGGAAGGTGACACCATGAGGGGCGAACTGGACGACGCGCTGGCACGGATGGAGCGTCGCGAGGCGTTGCAGCGACGGCGGGCCGAGGAGGCGGCAGCGGCCCGGGCCGGCTCACCCGTCGACGAGGTGATCGAGGCCGTACAGCGGGTCGTCGCCGAACATCGGGCGCTGGCGGTCACGATGTGGGTTGCCGACGGCCCGAACATCTCGGCCATGCACGTCGCCTGGATGGACGGAACCGTGACGGTACGGCCGGCGGCCGAGCCGGCGTTGCCGACAGCCGGCCAGCCCCCGCATTCCTGGCCGATGTCGGTCAAGACAGTGCCCAGTTGGGCAGCGCCCGAGGATCCTCCGGCACCCGACGCCGCCGCCCGGCTGGCCGACCTGATCCGGCGGGACCCGTCCCTGCTCGGCCCGGACGACCACCAGCCCTGACCGGCCGGGCCGCGCCAGCCCTGACCGGCCGGGCCGCGCCAGCCCTGACCGGCCGGGCCGCGCCAGCCCTGACC
>NZ_JADPUN010000251.1 GCF_015690345.1 Plantactinospora alkalitolerans
GTCGAGATGCGGTCGGCGGCGGCCGCGCTGGCGCTGCGGCGGCTGGCCGCGCGCACCGGTCGCAGCCGGCCGAGCGTCGTGCTCGCCGCCGTGTGCGCGTTGCTCTCCCAGCGCACCGGGGCCGAGGATCTGGTCTTCCCCACCCTGGCCAACAACCGGGCCGAGCAGCACCTGCAGGGTTACATCGGTACCCTGGTACAAACCGTGCTGACCCGGGTCGAGGTCGGTACGGCGAGCTTCGACGAGCTGGTACGGCGGGCGTGGCTGGCGGTGGCGGCGTCCAGCAGGCGTGGCATGTACGACGTGGACCGGCGCCGGGAGATCGACCGCCAGGTCAGCTCGGACCGCGGCATCCACTTCTGCTTCGAACCGCTGTTCAACAGCCCGCTCGTGGACCGGCCCGACGACCACGAGCCGCCCGCCGCCGGACCGCCCGTGGCCGTGGCCGCGACCACGCTGGCGCGTCGACCGATGCGCCGCACGCTCACCCTGCTCCGCTTCGACCTGCACGAGTACGACGACGTGATGCACCTGGAGCTGTGGACGGGCGACACCAGCCGGGTCTCCGCCGACGCGGCGGAGTCGATGCTCCATGCGCTGGAGCGGCTGCTGGCAGTGGCTGCCGAGGGCGACGTGGACCACGAGCAGATGGCGCGGACGCTGGACCTGCCGCCGCTGTTGCCCGGTCCGGACCTGCTGCGCGTCGACACGAGCTGGGTGGAACTGTCCGAGATGCAGCGGCTGCTGAATGACGCCTTCGGCCCCGGGCGGGCGCAGATCTTCCCGGAGGTGGGCGGCCGGCAGCTCGTCGCATACGTGGCGGCGAGCGAGTCCGTGGCCACCCCGGCACAGGCGCACACCGACTGCATGGCGGCGCTGCCGGGGCGGCACACGGCAATGGCGCCGCGCCACTACGTCCTGTGCCAGGTGGCGCCGGACGACCCGACCGACCCGGCGAACTGGCGGTCGGTGGTGAGCGAGGGTTCGGGCCGGACCGGCACGGATGGCGGCGTGCCCCAGGCGCCGGACGTGGCACAGGCCACGCCGGCATCGATGAGCGGTTAGTCGGGTTGGCCCCGGCAAAGCCTGCCTCGGGTGTACTCAGGCCGGAACGGGCCACACGGCCATGATCTCCCGGACCAGGGCGTGCTGCCCTTCGCGTTCCAGGGTGACCGCGAGCCGCCGGAGGAAGCGGGCGGTGAGGTCCGGTCCGGCGGAGGGGTCGAGAGTGCCCCGCTCGATGGCGATCCGCATCGCCTGCTGGAATCCGTCGGTCTCGACCTCCGCCTTGCGTCGGTAGTACCCGTCGCCGATCCGGCTGCGGTCGGCCGAGCCTCGGGTGTCCTGTGGGATCCGGTACCGGGCAGGTGTGTCGGGCAGGAAGGCAAACGCCGACCCGCCGGCCGACATTCGAAGCCAGGCGTGGGCGTCCTCGCAGCCACGTTCCAACGGGAACGGGTGGGCGAGGGCGAGGGGGGTACGCACCGCCACCGTGGAGGTCAGCGTCGTGTAACCGACCTCGGTTCCGATCGGAATCCACCCGTTCGGTCCGTCGACCGGCGTCTCGTGTGACTGGAGGATCTCCGCGACCGAGGGCGTCAGCCGCTCCACCGGAACCGGCCGGTCTTGTTCGTCGATGACCACGAAGGTGCTGTAGAGGAAGTCGACCCCAGGGCGCTCCTCGAACAACCGTCTGGTCTGCTCAAGGCGGCGCGGGTGGGCGATGTCATCGGCGTCCTGGAACAGCACGAACTCGCAGCCCCGGTGCGCCGCCCACCGGACCCCGAGGTTACGGCCGGCGCCCTGGCCCTGGTTGACGTCCTGCCGCAGGACGACGATCCGGTCCGGCGCCAGGCCGGTCAGGGACCGCAGTCGGTCGCGGGCCGACGGATCGGGTGACGCGTCGTCGACGATCACCAGGACCCAGTCGTGGTCGGTCTGTTCCAGCACCCCGCGCACCGTGCGGTCGAGGTAGTCGGCGGCCACGGGGCTGTCACCGAGGTACGAGGTGACGAAGGCGGCGGAGGGCATGTGAAACTCCTCAGTGTGGGCGGGTGACACCGGTCAGCGGATGGGGTGGTGGCACGCATCCGACGTGGTGGGTCGAGGCATGGGGCGCCGGCGCGGTGGGAGGTGGCAACGGTCAACCAGCCGTTCCCAGCCGGAGCATGAGTCTGTCGACGTCGAACGCCTCGGCGTACCGGGACCGGCACTCCATCCCGCGCAACCGGGCCAGTCCGAGGAACACCTCGTCGTCCCACCAGTCCCGGGACGTCTGCGACGGGAAGCACTGCGAGAGCAGGGCGGCCTTGCGCCGGGCCGTCTCCACGGTCATCGGTACGTAGACCTGGCGGGAGGTGAGGTCACCGTCCCACTTGGGGATCTCGAAGTGCATGATCACCGTGTCGCGGAAGGCGGTGGGCACCAGGTCGCCGAGCAGCCGATGGTCCTGGTGCTGATCGGTGCGGGCCGGGGCCAGCACGAGGTCGGCGTCACCGGCTCGGGCCGCGGCCTCGACGATGGCCTTGGTCTCGGCCCAGTACGCCGGCAGCCGACCGTCCGGAAGGCAGTGCAGATCGAACGAGACATCGGCGGTGGGCAGAAAGGCAGCCGCCGCGGCGCGGGCTTCGGCGTGTCGGTCCGGCGTGCCGGTGCACGTCACGTACCGCACCCGTACGCCCGGCGGCAGGCCGAGCAGCAGACCACCAGCTCCGATCTCGATGTCGTCGGGATGGGCGCCGATCGCGACGACCGATCGCACCCCGTCGAGCGGCAGAGAACGCATCAGCCGGTCACCAGCACCCGTCCCGCCGTGAGCACCGGCTGGCGGCGGTTCCAGAGCATCCACGGGCACGCCCCACGCTGGTACATGTCGACCAGTTCCGCGCGGTCCTTGAACGTGTCGACAGCCCGCCAGAACCCGGTGTGCCGCTGGGCCAGCACTCCGCCGCTCGGGATGAGTCGGTCCAGCGCGTGTGGCACCAGGTCCTCGCCCGGCCACAGAACGTCGAAGATCTCGGGACGGAAGATGAAGTATCCGCCGTTCTCCCACTGCGCCAGCTCGCGGACCGGCTGGATCCCGGTCACGGCACCGGACGTGGCCAGGTGGACGACGTGGTGGGTGGAGGCCGGCGGTACCGCGAGCAGGCTCGCCGTGGCCGATCCGCGCCGAAAGCGGTCGATCAGGGTGGGCAGGTCGGCGTCGGTGAGCGTGTCGGCGTAGTTGGCGAGAAACACCGGTTCGTCGGCGACCTGCTCGCGGACCCGCATCAGCCGCTCGCCCACCGTCGAGTTCGGGCCGGTGTCGATGAAGGTGATGTGCCAGTTGGTGATGTCGGTCGAGAACAGCTGGATGTCGCGACCGTTGGCCAGGCTGAAGTCGTTGGACTGGGTCTCGTCGTAGCGCAGGAAGTAGTCCTTCACCGCCGCGGCGCCGTAGCCGAGGCACAGGACGAAGTCGGTGAACCCGAAGTGGGCGTAGTAGCGCATCACGTGCCACAGCAGCGGCCGGTTGCCGATCATCACCATCGGCTTGGGCGTGGCATCGTCCTCACCACGCATCCGCTGGCCACGACCGCCGCAGAACAGTACGACCTTCATCGATGTAGACCCCCCCGTGACGGGCCCGGCGCGTCGACGCCGAGCCTCGTGCGGATCTCGCCGGCCACCCGTTTCGCCAGGACGTGGATCCGCGGAACGTTCTCGAGCGACCAGATCTGATCCGCGCCGCGGGAGGTACCGGCGAGCAGTGGGCCGAGGACGAACAGCCCGGGCGCCGCCTCGAGCCGTTCGTTGACGTCCAGTCCGCGAAAGGACGGGTTCGCGGTGACGGTGCCCGTGGCGAGCAGGTCCCGTAGCAGCGGACCGGCTGCGGTGCGGACGTCGGCGAACCCGCGGCAGTCGATCACCGCCACCGCCGGCAGTCGGGTGTCTCCGGCCGTGACGACGAGTTGCCCGGCCGGTCCGGGCGCCACGTCGGTCACGGCGGCGCGGCCGAGGCTGAGCCGACCGGCCGCCACGAGCCGGCGGATGGCCAGCGCGTAGTCGGTCGAGGTGTGCCGAATGGCCCGGCGGTACCGGGGCGAGTCGGTCTCCACGAAGCGACGGACCTGCGTCGGTGGCAACTGGGGCAGGGCGCTCCCGAACGCGGCGCCCAACGCCGGCAACATGTCCACGATCGTGTAGCCGCGGTCGCGGCCGGCGGCGACGTCGCGGATCACCGCCTCCACCAGTTCCGCCGAGGATGGCGGCTCCGTGCCGGCCGCCCAGACGGTTTCGAGGCCGGACAGTTCGCGGCAGGTGAAGGGCTCGGCGATGCCCGAGGGCAGCCCGTCCGGAAGGCGGCCGCTGCGGGACAGCACCACGACGTCGCTGGCGACCGTACCCTCCAAGAGGTACAGCACCTCGCAGGCGGCCGCCGCCGAGCCGAGGACCACCACCCGGCGGCAACCGTCATCCGGGGCGGCCAGCAGCCGGCTCAGCCGAGCCCGGAACGTCGGCACCTCGCGCGCCTGCGAGTAGCTGAAGAAACCCGGGTGGTCGGCCACGGGCGGTGGCGGGGGCAGCGGACTGCCCAGCCCGAGAAGCGCCGTGTCGACGGCGATCGGAGCGGGCGCGTCGAGGACCGTCAGCAGCCAGCCGTCGCCGGCCGCACGGACCGTCCGCACCTCCCCGGTCAGCACCCGCACCGGCACGCCTCGGGCCGCGAGCCGGCGCCGGGCCGCCGCGAAGCGCTGCCGGAGGAACTCACCGAGCAGGACCCTGGGCAGGAACAGGTCATCGAACCGGTCCT
The DNA here is from genome assembly GCF_015690345.1 of Plantactinospora alkalitolerans. Taxonomy (GTDB): domain Bacteria; phylum Actinomycetota; class Actinomycetes; order Mycobacteriales; family Micromonosporaceae; genus Plantactinospora; species Plantactinospora alkalitolerans. Next base: position 4,793 of record NZ_JADPUN010000251.1, read on the forward strand.
GACACAACTGGTCGGCGTGGTCCGCCAGCCACGCCGCGACCAGCGGTTCCGGATCGGCAGCGAGGTCCGCCACCCACCGCTTGCGGTGGGTGGCGAGCCAGTGTGCGAACCCGATGCCGGTGGAGTCGATCGCGGCCAGCCGGTCGTTGAGCAGCAGGGCGGCGCTGGTCCCGGCGGCATGGGGTTCGCCACCCCCGGTCTCCCCGTTGCGGTCCAGCAGGATGACCTCCCACGGCACGGGGGCGCCCGTGGCCGGAAGCTCGTCGGCCAGCGCCGCCAGCACGCTGGCCGCGACCGGACCTCCACCGACCAGGGCCAGCCGGCGTACGCCAACCGACGCCGCCGGCCCCTGCGCGCCGGGGCCGGTCGGTTCGGCACGCGGCCGCACGTCCGTGGACATCAACCTGCCTCGCCCGGACGGTCTGCCGCAGCGGGCGCGGGTCGGCCGTCCCGGTCCGGTGACAGGGGCGGACGGGCCAGTCGGTGCGGCGGGCCCAGCTCACCCGCCGCCAGTCGGTCCAGCACCCAGTCGACCCGAGCGGCGCCAGCCAGTCCGGTACCGGGCTCGGTTTCCCGAGCCCGTTCGAAACGCCGGAGGTAGCCGAGGAACAACGCGAGTCCCGCCGCCTGGTAGAGCGCGACGGAGACGTTCCATCCCACCTGTGCCGACCAGCCGGCGCCCGGCCGGAGTGCCCAGCCCACGCTGCCCAGCGCTCCGGCAAGCAGCATCGGCAGCACCCACCGGGCCCAGTGCCGGTCGACCCGTACGCCGTCCTTACGCGACCAGGCGAACTCCCGGGTCCGGACCAGCACGCCGAGCGCGCCGCTGACGAGAGCCGGCATGACCCCCCAGGCGTACGCCTCCAGGTACCGCGCCAGCGTGGTCCCCCGGTGCAGCGCCACGGTGACCGCGAGACTCAGCAGGTACCAGCCGACCCATACCGGACCGAAGACCAGGTACGGCACGGTCACCGGGCTCTCCCCGGTGAGCAGGATCGCCATCGGCACCAGCAGCAGGCCCAGCCGGGCCAGGCCGGCGAACTGACCCAGCAGGTAGCCGAGGAACACCAGCCGGACCCGAAACGACAGACCTGCGGTGCGCAGCGGGGAGTCCGGTGAGCGGACGAGCAGTTCCAGCGCGCCGGCGGCCCAGCGGCGCCGCTGGGTGTGGTACTCGCGGAAGCTGGTCGCCTCGAGACCGAAGGCCAACGGCTCCGGAACGGATACGGCGGTCCATCCCCGCGCGTGCAACCGCAACGAGGTGTGTACGTCCTCCGTCACGCTGCCCTCGGCGAATCCCCCGATCTCGTCGAGCGCGGCACGGCGTAGCACCGCCGTCGAGCCCATGAACATCGGTGCCCGGACGGCGTTGCGTGCGAGTTGCTGGCACAGGTAGAACGGGTACTGCTCGTTCCAACCGGTGGGGTTGTCCCGCAGCGGGCGGAACAGGAACGACCCCGTGTTGTAGTAGGTCTGTGGGGCCTGGACGTAGGCGACCCGGGAGTCGTCGAAGTAGCCGACCACGTGGTCGAGCAGGTCGGGCCGGGCGATGTGGTCCGCGTCGAGGACGAGGACGAGGTCGGCGTCGGTGTGCCGCAGCCCGTTGTTGAGGTTGCCTGCCTTGGCCGCCATGTTCGTGCCACGGGGCAGATAGGTGACGTCGTACCGGCGGCACAGGTGACGTACCTCGGACCGTTCGGCGTTCCCGAGCAGCAGGACCCGTCGGACGCCCCGAATCCGGCGCGCGGCGATGACCGTCGGCTCGATGATGGCGACGTCCTCCAGGTGCGTCGGGAGCAGGCAGTCGATGACGAGCCCGTCCTTCTCCGCCGGGCCGGGTCGTGGCACGTACAGCCGCCGGGCGGGAAGCACGCCAGCGGCGGTGACCAGGACCGCCACCAGGTCGACCGCGAGGGCGACGGGGCCGAGCACGGTCGTCGGGTCGGTCCAGACGATCCGCACGCAGAGGTACGGCACCAGCAGGACTGCCCAGGCCCGGTACAGGACCGAGCGGTGCCAGGGATCCGCCACCTGTCGGTATCGCACCACGCGGCCGGACGGGTCCGGCCGGACAACTTGTTCCATGAGACCGCCTTGTCGTCGCGGCCCGGATGACGGCCTTGGATCCGCGGCGATCCGGTACGCCGCCCAGCCCGAAGCCAGATCAATCTCTGCGACGGCCGATCGGAGTGTCAAGGCCGCCGGGGCAGGTGATGGACGGGTGAGGCAGGCACGAACCGGCTGGCCGGATGTGGCCACCGGAGCTGTGTAGACGCGGTGTACCTGCACTCGGCAGCCTGTCGGCACGGGCGTCGCACGACGGGGAGGTGGCGATGGATACCCGATCACGGGTGTCCTGGTCGGCGGAGTCGACTGGACCTCCAGACGGCCCTGCGGTCCCGCTGTCCCTGGACCCCACCGACCTCGACATGCTCCTGCTGATCCGGCATGTCGAACTCGGTCTGCTCAAGCTGTTCGCTGCCGGGCACCTGGGTGGTACGACGCACACCTGCCTGGGGCAGGAGTACGTTCCGGTGGCCCTGAACCCGTTGCTGCAGCCGGCATTCGTGTTCAGCAACCATCGGGGCCACGGTCACTACCTCGCCCAGTTCGGTGACGTCGCCGGACTGATCGCCGAGGTGACCGGCCGGGAGGGTGCCGTCTGCGGCGGCCGTGGCGGAAGCCAGCACCTGTACCGGACCGGCTTCTGTTCGACGGGCGTGCAGGGCGAAAACGTCCCGGTCGCCCTCGGCGCCGCACTGCACTTCCGGACGTCCGGCTCGGATTCGCTGGCGGTCGCGTACATCGGCGACGGCACGTGGGGTGAGGGCGTGGTGTACGAGGCACTCAACATGGCGCGGCTGTGGCGGGCGCCGCTCGTCGTGGTCGTGGAGAACAACGGCATCGCGCAGACCACGCCGACGTCGCGGGCGATGGCGGGATCGATCGCCGCCCGGGCTGCCGCCTTCGACGTGCGGTACGCCCACGTCGCCGTCAACTGTGTCCGTACGATCCGGGCCGAGCTGGCCGAGCCGCTGCGGCAGACCCGGGCCGGCGCGGGCCCGCTGGTCATCGAGTTCCGCACCGACCGACTCGGACCTCACAGCAAGGGCGACGACACCCGCGATCCGGCGGTGGTGCGCGAGCTGTGGGAACGGGACTGGGCGGCCGGCTACGCCCGGGCCTATCCCACCGAGTTCGCCTCGGCCGACGAGCGGCAGCGGGAGTTCGTCGCCGCGGTGACCGCCGAGGTGCTCGCCCGGCCACTCGTCGGGTCGGCCGCCGGATGAGCGTCGCGATCACCGGCCGGCGGGTTTCCGCTGGCCTCAACCAGGCACTGCACGACCTGTTCGCCGGGGACGACCGCCTCTTCCTGCTCGGCGAGGACGTCGTCGACCCGTACGGCGGCGCCTTCGGGGTGACCCGTGGGCTGTCCACCGCGTACCCGGACCGGGTGCTCGGCACCCCGATCAGCGAGGGCGGCATCACCGGGGTCGCGGCCGGTCTGGCGCTCTGCGGCGACAGGGCGATCGTCGAGGTGATGTTCGGCGACTTCATCACCCTGTGCGTGGATCCGCTGGTGAACTTCATCAGCAAGTCGGTGACGATGTACGGCCGCCGGCTGCCGATGGGGGTGGTGGTGCGCTGCCCGGTGGGCGGTAATCGCGGCTACGGACCGACCCACAGCCAGAACCTGCAGAAGCTCCTGTTCGGAGTGCCCAACCTGCAACTCCTGGAGCTCTCACCGCTGCACGATCCGCGGCGGACGCTGGACCGCGCCCTCGCCGGCGGCGAACCCGCCGTGTTCTTCGAGGACAAAGTACTCTACACCACTCCCGAGTACCGCGCTGGCCGCATTGACAACTGCCTGCGCTTCGCCCCGGTCGACGAGTCGTGGATGCTTGTCGACGCCGACGACGGCCCGGCCGACTGGGTGGTCATCGCCCCGGGGGGCCTGGTGCCCCGGCTACTACCCGCGATGCGGGCCGCCCTCGTCGACGACGAGGTGCTCACCCGGGCGCTGGTCCCCGACCGGCTGTGGCCGCTCGATCTGGACCCGGTGCTGCCGGTTGTCGGCGACGCGACCCGGGTCCTCGTGGTGGAGGACGGCCCTGCCGGCGGTGGTTGGGCCGCCGAGGTGACCAGGGTCTTGTACGAGCGGCTGTGGGGGCGGCTGCGGCATCCGGTGCGGATCCTCCAACCGCCCTGCGCTGTGATTCCGGCCGCCACTCATCTGGAACGTGACCTGCTTCTGCAATCGGAGATCATCTACCGGATACTCGCCGGAGGCGACGATGGGTGAACTGACCGTGCCCCGGCTCAACAGCACGGACGACAGCTACGTACTGGTGGAATGGCTCGCCGCCGCCGGCGACGCGGTGGACGTCGGCGACGTGGTGGCGACGGTGGAGACGTCCAAGGCGGTGACCGACCTGACCGCGGAGGCCGCCGGTTTCCTCTCCCACGAGCTGCCTCCCTCCAGCGTCTGCCGGCCGGGCGACGTCGCGGGACGGCTGTGGAGCACGGCCGGCGAGGCGCTGGCCCGACCGGCGGCCCCGCCGCCGCGCCCGGCCGAACCGGTCACACCCGCACCGGCCGACGCGTCGACGGTGATCACTCGTGGCGCCCGGGAGCTGATGCAGCGGCACGGCATCACCGAGGCCGCCGTCGAGGCGCTCGGGAAGCGGGTGGTCAAGCAGGCCGACGTCGAGTCCCTCGTCGGTGCCGTCGAGGCGCCCGGCGTTCCGCTCCCGGCTCACCAGCGCGCGGTGGCCCAGGCGGTCAGCCAGTCACATGCCACGATCCCCGCGGCGTTCACGGTCGTGAAAATCTCGGCCGAGGAGCTCCGCCGACGGCGTCGGAGCCTGGGTGAGAGGACCCGGACCGCGGTCGGGACGACCGAACTGTTGGTCGCCGCCGTCGCGGCACTGCGGCCGCGATTTCCGCTGTTCTTCGCGAAGGTACGCGACGACCTCGCGGTGACCACGATGGACCGTTCGGACGTCGGCGTCACCCTCGATGTCGGTCGGGGATTGTCCATCGGGGTGGTCCACGACGAGGTTGCCCTCGACCCCACCGCCGCCGCCAACCGGCTGATGACGCTCCGGCTGCGGGCGATGCGGGGCACGTTGCGGGAGGACGACCTGGCCGGGCCGACCATCGTGGTGTCACTGCACACCGAGCCCGGCGTCGTCCTGGCCCAACCGATCATCCTGCCGGGACTGTCCTGCACGCTGTCCGTGGCTGGCATGCAGCAGGAGCTGCGGCTCGATGCCGACGGGCGACCTGTTCCCCATGAGTACCTCTACGTCGGTGTGGCCTACGACCACCGCGTGATCAACGGTGCCGACGCGGTCGCCTTCCTCACCGCGTTGCGCGACGACCTGGAGACCCGGCCGACGGATCCAACCGGAACCTCGACCAGCGGAACGAACGGAGTTTGACGGATGCGCGACTGGCCGCAGGAGTTCGAGGACGTGCTCCTTCCCCACCTCCCGGACCACGACGCCACGGAGCCGCTGGATCCGGACGCCCCCCTCGGCGACGCGGGCCTGACCTCGCTCGCCGTGGTGGGACTGATGGTCGACCTGGAGAACGCGTTCGACTTCGAGTTCGAGGAGGACCGGGTGACGGCGGACACGTTCTACTCGCCGCAATCGCTCTGGACCGTTGTGGCGGAGCACCGGGCCGCCGACCCGCTTCCGACCGGCTGACCCGGCGTCCGGTACCGCAATCAGGGGGAACAGGTGGACCAACACCCGACACGACCGGAACCGGCCCGCCGGCCGTTACTGCTCGTCTGCGCCGTGAACGACCGGCGGGCGGCGGCGGTGCGACGTGCTGCCGTGGTCGGCCTCGGCAACGTTCCAGGACTCGATCACATCGACATCCGCACCGTCGTCCCGCCGGCCGGGCCACCGCCGGGCTGGTTGGCCGGTGCGGTCGCCGCGACCGTGGACCGACCGTACGCGCTACTGGTGGAGTCGACGGCGGTTGGCGAGGCGTTCGACCTGGGCGGCCGGACGCTGACGCCTTACCCGTTGTTGCAGGTCCTCGTGGCCGGCGTGCCCGAGGCCGGTGCCGCCGTGCCGGTTCATCCGGCCGGGGTGTCGCTGGTGGCCCTCGTGCCGGCCGGGGCTCCGGAGGCGACCCGGAACGCCGCCGTCGGGTGGCGCCGGTGGTCCACCGGTCTGGTCGTCCGGGTGCTCGACCACGGATCAGACCTGCTCGTCGACAGCCCCACCGACGTCCTGCGGGTGGCCTGCGAGGAGTTGGGGGTCCTGCCGGCCGTCATCCCCACCGGCCCGGTCGTCCGTACGCCGACGGGAGCACCCGCGTGACCGGCCCGGGCGTGACCGCCACCAGGATGGGCCGAACGGCCGTGACCGGCGCCGAGTTGGCCGCGAGGACGGCCGAGGTTGTGGCGGCGCTGACCCGCATTCCTTGGTCGGTGCGGCGGTTCGCCGTTCCGGCGGCAAGCGTCGCGACGACGTACCGGCTGGACCGGACGGTGCTGGACATGGCCACCCGCGCCGGCCTGCCGTGCATCGGTACCGCCGACGACGCGCTGTACGACATGCACGATCTGACGAACCTCGCCCTCTACCTGCCGATGCGAACGCCGCACCGGGCGGCCATGCGGTTCTGGGCGCAGGTGCTCGACCGGCCCGACGGCGAGCAGCGGACCTACCGGATCACCTATCGGACGGCCTGCCCCGCCCCCGGCCACGGCGGGCCCTGTGTGATCACCTTTCACCTCCCGGACGGCACCGCGGTGACGGTTCCCGCCGAGGACGGTCGCCCGGTCGAACACACCGTCGACGTCGTGCTGCGCAACGACTGGCCGGCACTGCCCGCGCCACTGGCCGACCTGGCGGAGGAGATGTCGGCCATCCAGTTCTTCCGGCTCCCCGACGCGATCCGGTGGGACGTCGACTTCTCGACCGCGAATCTGGTCGCCGACTGCGCGGGGATCGCCCGGCTGCTGGCCAACGGGGCGATGGAGCGGGGTTGGCAGAGCCGGGTGCGGTACGGGCTGATCGTGGCGCCGCCGTTCTCGATGCCGCACTTCTGGGCGGAGTTCCGGATCGACGGCCAGTGGGTTCCCTGTGATCCCGGTCTGATCAACGGCATGGTGCGCTGGGGTGTCCTGCCCGCCGGCCGGTGGACGCCCGACCGTTCCCTCGGCGGCCTGCTCGCCGGCATCTCGTCCCACTACCGCATGGCCGCCTTGCACAACGGGTTCCCCATCGACTCCTCCTTCCCCACCCACCAGGTCCAGCGCCCCGACGGAGTCCGACCATGACCGCACCTACCGCGAGTTTCGACGGGCTGACCAGCCGGACCGGGCCGCTCACCTGGGCCCAGCGGTGGTCGTGGGACGTGCTACGGGAGCTGGTGCCGAAGGAGGACCGGCTCAACATCGTGATCCGGGCCGAGGTCACCGCCGGGTTGGGTACCGACAAGGTCCTCGCGGTGGTCACCGACCTGGTGGGTCGGCACGAGACCCTGCGCACCACCTATTCCGTGCTGCCCGACGGCGATCTCGAGCAGGTGGTGCACGGCAGCGGTGAGGTGCCGGTGACCATCCGGGACGCAGGCGACGATCCGATCGACGGGGTCGTCGAGGAACTGGCCATGGAGTTGTACCGGGGTCGCTTCGACCTGGCGGCCGACCTGCCGATCCGGGTAGGCGTGGTCACCCGTTCCGGCGAGGCCACGCATCTCGTGGTGGTCCTGTCGAACATGACCGTGGACGGTTGGGGGATCTATCTGCTGGAGCGGGAGCTGGCCGCCCGGCTGGCCGGCGACGGGGTGTCCCGGGCGCCGTGGCCGGGGCAGCAGCCGCTCGACCAGGCAGCCGACGAGCGGAGTCCGGCGGGGCTCCGGGTGGCGGCTGCGGGCACCCGGCACTGGGCGCGCGAACTGGCCCGAATCGCCGAGATTCCGCAGCCGCTGCGGCGCCCGGCCGGGGAACGCCCCCGTTTCTGGTGCGCCGAGTTCACCTCGGTGGCCCTGTCGCAGGCCGCGCACCTGATCGCCGAGCAGCGACGGGTTCCGCCGTCGGCGGTCCTCCTCGCGGCGGTGTCGGCGCTGGTCGGTCGTCATCTCGGACAGCCCTCCTGCGGGTTGTTCGTGGTGGTCAGCAACCGCTACCAGCCGACGGTACGCGGCACCGTGGGGAAGCTCTTCCAGTCGTCACCGGTCTGCCTGGACCTGGTCGGCGAGTCGTTCGGCGACCTGGTGGAGGCGACGTCCCGTCGGCTGCTGAGGGCGTCCAGGTTCGGTCAGTGTGATCCGCTCCAGGTGGCACCGCTGGTACACGGCGATGGACCGCACCGGGGAGCGCACCTGGCCCTGCCGATGGTGTACGACTACCACCATCGGGAGGAGGCTGGGGCCGACCGCGTGGTGGACGGGATCGACGGGCTGCGGGCCGCCGCGGTCCACTCGACGTTCCGCTGGCTGGACGCGTTGGACGAGGAGAACATGTGCCTCTATGTGCAGGTGCACGAGTTCGGCGTGCGGGCGCGGGTGGTGTTCTGGATCGACACCAACTACCTGTCCCGCGCCGACCTGGCCGCCATCGTCTTCGGCGCGGAGCGCCTGCTGATCGAGGGGGCCGCCGCCGAGGTGCCGCTGGATCGAATCGAGGTGGTAAGCGGCCTCAACACCAAGTGAGCGCTCTGTCACAGAAGAGCAACCGTCCATTATCGGTTGACGTCGGCGAAGCGCCTCGACTCTTCGGTTGAAGGGTTGCCAAAAAACGACCACCGGTCCGCTACCGCACATCACACCCCGGCGTATATATTGAACGACCAAATTGATCATGGTGGCGAGCGAGGCAGAAGTCACCGAATGTGAATGACCGGTAGTCCTCCGAGGTCGACACCATCTCAACCGAGGCGACATCCATAACAGACAACGCGAATCCGCGCTCGACTTACGCCCGAGGCATTGACCTTGACCACCCCACACCAGCTCACTACAATGCGACTCGCAAACGGTTGATCATCGAATCTCGCACGGGGGAGTCAAGGATGCCAGAGCCTGAGCTCAACACACAATCCAAGCGTGATTTTTCGGACAACCTTCCCCTGAGCAAGCGCGAGCTCGAGGTACTGGAGCTTGTCAAGGACGGCAAGACAAACCGCACCGTAGCGGCCCGTCTCGGCATTTCTGAGCGCACCGCGCGAGAGCACGTCGCTCGAATCCTCCTCAAACTCGGCGTCGGTTCCCGCGTCGAGGCAGCGGTCATTGCGACGGAATGGCGGATCCGGCGCCAGATACATGGTTCGCACATGCCAGAGAATTTGCCGGACGGTCAGCCGAATAGGCAAGGGACCGGTGTCAAGGCGAATGTCTGACGATAGTCTTGTCGCCACGGATCTGGTCAAACGGTACGGCTCGGTGGCCGCGCTGGACGGATTCCACCTGACGGTCGCGCCCGGAGAGATTGTCGGACTCGTTGGTGCCAACGGTTCCGGAAAGACCACCTTCGTGGAGGTGGTCACCGGCCTCACCCGGGCCGATCAAGGCGAGGTCCGGGTGCTGGGCATCGACATCCGGCGAAAGGCGCGGGAGGTCCGGCGCCACATCGGATTCACCCCACAGGACATCTCCCTGTACTACTCCGCCACCCCACGGGAGAACCTGCGCCTGTTCGGTGGCCTGGTCGGCCTGCGCCGTGCCGCGCTGGCGAGTGCCATGGCCGAGGCCATCGCCGAGATGCAGCTCGACGCGGTGCTCGACCGGCCGGTCGGTCTCCTCTCCGGCGGCCAGCAGCGGCGGGTCCAGGTCGCCAGCGCCATGCTCGGAGCGCCCGCCCTCATGCTGCTCGACGAACCCACCGCCGGGGCCGATCCGCCGACCAGGCAGTCCCTGCTGGCCGCGGTCCGGAAACGGGCCGAAGCCGGCGCCGCGATCGTGTACACCACCCATTACCTGCCGGAGCTGTCCGACCTGGACGCCACACTCGCGGTCATCCGCGACGGCCGCGTGGTTGCCCGCGGTGATCAGGCCACCCTGCTGTCCGGGCTGGTCGGCGAGGTACGTGTCCGGCTCGCCGACGCCGTACCCGACCGGCTTCGCGATCGTGGCGAGGTCGTGGACGGTGAACTGCGGATCCCGTCCGCCGATCCGGCACAGACCCTGGCCGAGCTACTGGCCGACGGCCACGTACCTGCCTCTGTCGACCTTCGGAAGCCAAGCCTGGACGACCTGTACCGGGCGCTGGAGGTGACCACGCCGTGACCGACTCCGCCGTCTGGACCAGGGTCGGTTCCCTGGTCCGCCTCAACACGACGCTGCTGCTGCGCGAGCCCGGCCCCGTGATCAGTCGGCTGCTCATGCCGCTGATCCTGATCGCCGTGCTGCACCCGCTGTACCGCGCCGCGCTCTCCGGCAGCGGAGCCGCCGCCGGCACCACCCAGATCGTCGCCGGGATGCTGGTGATGTTCTCGCTGCTCGCCCTCTCCATCGTCGGCTCCGCCATCCTCACCGAACGGGTGTGGCGCACCTGGGACCGGCTACGGGTCACGCCCGCCGCAGCCTGGGAGTTGATCGCGGGCAAGGTGGTGCCCTCGTTCGTCATCCTGGTGCTCCAGCAGGTGCTGATCCTCGCCTTCGGGGCGCTGCTGTTCGGGCTCCCCGTACGCGACATCCTCCTGCTCGCCGCGGCAGTCGGCCTCTGGGTGGTCACCCTGCTCTGCATCGGAACCGCGTTGGGCACGCTCGCCCGCAGCCACAGCGAACTCGCGGTCCTCTACGACATCGGTGGCCTCGCGCTCACCGTGCTCGGAGGCGCCCTCGTACCGCTGAGCCTGATGCCGGACTGGGCCCGGATGGCGGCGCCGCTGTCGCCGGGATACTGGGCGATGTCCGCCTTCCGCTACGCGCTGGAAGGCGACGTCACCGCCATGATGCGGGCCAACGGCGTGCTGCTGTCGCTGGCGGTGGTGTTCGGCGCCGTCGCGAGCTGGCGGATCCGTCGCGGCTGGGGTCGCTCTCACCTGCTGTGAACCCCTCACGCGACGACGTGGGAAGGGAATGCCGGCCCCGCCGGGCACATTCCCTTCCCACGTTTCGAGGTGGTACGTCGGCTCAGGAGGCTTCGGGGACCAGTCGTGCTGCCAGTCCGTCGACGATGCGGGAGTGTACGAACGCCGCCTGCCGCACCACGGCGAAATGGTCACCGGGCAGGACATGCAGGGTGAACGCGCAACTCGTCTGGGCCCGCCAGGCCGCCACCCCTTCCCGGCCGGCCCGGCGGTCCGCGGTGGCCGCGAACGCGGTCACCGGCACGTCCAGCGGGGGCTCCGGGGCGTACCGGTAGGTCTCGTTCACCGACAGGTCGGCCCGCAGCAGCGGCAGGATGGTGGCCAGCAGATCCGGGTCGTTCAGCACCGCCTCGGGGGTACCGCCCAGCCCGCGCATCTCCGCGACCAGCTCCTCGTCGCTGACGTCGTACAGCGGCGCCGAGGTGGCGGCCAGGTGCGGCGCGTGCCGCCCGGCCACGAACAGGTGCTCGGGCGCCGGCCAACCCCGCCTGCGGATCTCCCGCACCAACTCGAAGGCGAGCAGCGCGCCCATGCTGTGCCCGAACACCGCGAACGGCTCGTCGAACACCGGCGCGAGCGCCTCCACCAGGTCGGCCGTCAGCGCCTCGGCGTCCCGGTACGGCTCGTCCCAGCTCCGGCCCTCCCGACCGGGTGGCTGCGCCAGCACCGGCACCACCGTGGAGGCGAGCCCCTGCGACCAGGCCCGGTAGACGGAGGCGCCGGCGCCGGCGTGCGGCAGGCAGACGAGCCGGACCGCGCCGGGGGGCCTGGTGCCGGTGCCGAACGGCAACCAGGGTGTCCGCGCGGTCACGGCGTCGCCGTCCGGATCGGATCGGTAACCAGGCGAACGTAGGAGGCTTCCGGAAGCTCCAGGTCGGCATCCCGTTCCAACACCACCCGGTCCCCGTCGCGGGCGATCTCCCGGAATCCGGCGAAGGCGTACGTGACCTGCATCATTCGGTTGCGACCGGTCTCCACGAAGTCGGCGCGCAGGGTCGCGCCGTCATCTCGGGCCAGCCGCGTGACGTGGTTGAGGAGCACCATGCCCACTCCGCGGGACACCACCCGGCAGGACATCAGCAACAGCCGCAGGTCCCAGTGCAGATCGCCCTTCTCGACCAGCGCGAGGCCGATGGTGCCGTAACTGCCGAACGTGTCGGTGAGCGAGGCGACCAGCAACAGGTGGTCGTCGCGGACCCGGATCGCGTCGAGTTCGTCGTACGAGTACGTGCGACCGGTCGAGTTGAGCTGGTTGGTACGTAGCGTCAGTTCCTCGGCCCGCTGCAGGTGCTCCCGCTCGGCGTGGACAATCGTGAACACCATGTCGAGGCTGCGAAGAAAGTCCTCATTGGTGCCGGCGAACTCCCGCTCGGCCTCGGCGCGAACGCTCTGCGTCCGGTACATCTCCCGACGGTTGCGCGACTCCTCCGTGACGAACCGCGGCTCGAACTCCGGCCACCGGATCGCGTCGGCGAGGTCGACGACGTCGACGCGGAGCACCTCCGGTACGGCGTACGCCACCTCGGCCAACTCGAACGGTTGGTCGTCGACGAACGCGATGGCGTCCAGACCGATGTTGAGCGACGCGGCGATCCGCTGGATCGACTCCGACTTTGGCTGCCAGCCGATCTCGGGGTGCAGGAACAGGTCCGTCAGGCCCAGCTCCGTGAGCCGTTGCCAGGCCGCTGCCCGGTCGTTCTTGCTGGCGATCGAGTGCAGGATGCCGACCGAGTCGAGGTGACGGATCACCTCCACCACCTCGGGCCGGACGTCGCATGCGTCGCCCTCCAGCAGGACGCCGTTCCACAGGGTGTTGTCGAGATCCCAGACCACACACTTGACCCGGCCACGTCGGTGCGCATCCGGCACCTCGGGGCCGCGCACCGCACTATCCGTAGTCATCTCACAACCCTCCGGAACACCTCGTCGGCAATGGTGATCTGCTGGATTTCCGTGCTGCCCTCGATGATTTCCATGACCTTCGCGTCTCGGTAGAAGCGGGCGACGGGGGCGTCCTCGGCGCAGCCCGCCGCACCGTGGATCTGCACCGCGGCACTGGCATGCCGGGCGGCCGCCTGAGAGGCGAAGTACTTGGCGATGAACGTGGCCATGAGACTGTCGGCAGCGCCGGCGTCCTTCAGCCGGCCGGCCCGGTCACAGAGCGCGCGGGCCGCGTACAGGTCGGTCACCATGTCGGTCAACCTGGCCCGGATCAACTGGAGGTCACGCAGCGGTCCACCACCGACCCGGCGGCTGGTGGTGTATTCGGCACAGGCATCGACGCAGGCCTGGACGATGCCGACGGACCCGGCCGCGACGCTGTACCGGCCGAGATCGAGCACGCCGGTCATCACCATGCCGGCGGCGAACCCGTCCGGCCCGAGCAGCGCGTCCGGGCCGGCCACGGCGTCCCGCAGACGGACCTCGGCGAGCATGCTGCTGCGCGTGCCGAGCATTCCGTCGATCGGCACCACCTCGACGCCAGGAGCGTCCCTGGGCACCAGAAACGCGGCGACACCCCGCTCGGTGCGGGCCAGGACGAGGAACAGGTCGGCCCGCTGTCCGTTCGTGATCCATCTCTTGATGCCGGTGAGCACCCAGTCGGAGCCCCGGCGTCGCGCGCTCGTCGAGATCTGGGTGGCGTCGCTGCCGACCTCCGGTTCGGTGAGGCAGAACGCGCCGAGGACCGAGCCGGAGGCCAGCCCGGTCAACCACCGCGTCCGCTGTCCGGTGTCACCCCAGCGCTGCACCGCCCAGGCGACCATGGTGTGGACGGTGAGCAGGCTGCGCAGGGAGGAGCAGCCCCGTCCGACCTCCTCGTGGACCGCGCCGAGCGTGAGCAGGTCAATGCCCTGCCCACCAGCCTCGACCGGCAGAAACGGGGCCCACAGACCGGCCGCCGACACGGACGCGAGCAGATCCTCGGGGACCCGTCCGGCCCGTTCGTACTCGGCCACCCGGGGTACGACCTCGCGATCGACGAACCGGGCCGCCGAGGCGCGGTCGACCGGGGCCGACGGGTCGGCGGTCGCCGTTGCCGCGATGGCCGGCACCGGCCTCATCCGGAGACGGCGACCGGGGCGGCCTCGGCCGGAGAACCACCGGAGCGCATGCGCTCGAACAGGGAGACCATCCGGTCGACGGAACGGAAGTTGTCGATCTGCAACTCCTGGTTCGGGATCGTGGCCCCGAACACCTTCTCCAGGAACACCACGAGTTCCATGGCGAACAGGGAGTTGACGTAGCCGAGCGCGAAGATGTCGTCGTGGTCGGCGATCTCCTGCTGTGGGTACCGGCCGGCGATGAACTCACGGACCTGCGTCCGGATCTCGGTGAGCGTGAGCTCGGATGACATTGACGACCGCCTTATCTGGCCGGGAGCACCCGTCCGTACTCGTCGTAGCTGTAGAAGCCCTTGCCCGTCTTGCGACCGTGCAGCCCCGCGTCGGTCATGTGCTTGAGCAGCGGGCAGGGCCGGTACTTGCTGTCGGCGTAGCTTTGGTAGAGCACCTCTACGCTGTAGAGAATGGTGTCGACCCCGATCAGGTCGGCCGTCTCCAGCGGGCCCATCGGGTGGCCGAAACACTCCCGGAAGACCTCGTCGACGGTCGGCGCGTCGGCCACCCCCTCGTGCACCAGGCAGGCCGCCTCATTCACGGTGAGCATGAGCACCCGGTTGGAGACGAAGCCGGCGGAGTCCTTGACCTCGATCGCCTTCTTGCCGATCGCGCCGAGTACCTCGCGGATGCGGTGCATCGTCTCCGGCGAAGTGTGGTGTCCGGGGATGAGTTCCACCGCGGACTTCATCGGCACCGGGTTCATGAAGTGCACCCCGACGACCCGGTCCGGCCGCCGGGTGACCGACGCGATCCGGGTGATCGGGATGGCGGAGGTATTCGCGACGAAGATCGTCCGGGGCGGACACACCCGGTCGAGCGATCCGTACAGCTGCTGCTTGAGGTCCCAGTTCTCGGTGATGTTCTCGATCACCACGTCGGCCTCGGCGAGCGCGTCCACCTCGACGTCCACCGTGATCGCGGCCATCATCGCGGCGACGTCGACGGCCGGTCCACCGACGAGTCGGCTCAACCGTCCGTTGCGCTCGATCTGCGTCAGGGCCTTCTCCAGGGACGCCTTGTCGACATCGACAAGGACCACCTGGTGCCCGGTCTGGGCGAAGTTCTGGGCGACGCCCACGCCCATCACCCCGGCGCCCACCACTCCCACGACGGTCACGACTGGCTCCCCCTAGAAGCGGCTGAGAATGGGCTGGACAGTGCGGAACCCTTGCGGGCAGGCGCGATGAGGTGGCGCCCGACCGGGCGGTAACCAGCCGGCGGGCCGGGAAGCCCGACCCGGGTGACGGCGGCGGTCGGGGACCGCCCCCGAGAACGAGACCCCCACTATGGACGATCGTCGCGACCGTCACAACCGGCGGAGCGGCCACGGCCGATCGGCCTAGTCCGGTTGGCCAATTGCTTGCGTGACCTGCTCCGGGCAACACTGCCGCAAGTGATGGGAGCGTGCCCACGCCGTCGGCAGGGAACGAGCCGGTTCCTCTGCCGAGGGCTCGGACAACCGCCATTCGACCGGTCGAACTGTGGTTACCTCCACAGTCTGGCCATCCCCCTTGACAACACCCGTATCCAGACGAACCACACCGGCACATCCGCTCGGTGGATCCACCCGCCAGCCAGCGACCAGCAGCGATGCGCGAGCCACCGCCTCGGTGTGGTCCGATCGAGGAGTTGAATGTGACTCGTTCCATGTCTCTGGCCGTCGACACCGGCGGATCCGAGCCCGTCGACCACACCGCGTCCACTCAGGACGAGTGGCGTACGCAGCCGGCACCGCACCCCACCGACCTCGAACTCGGCGACACCGCGGCCGCCGTGTACGCGCACGCGCTGCACAGCGGCCAGATCGGTGGTGCGGAACAGGCACCAGTGCTCAACATGACCCGCGAGGACCTGCGCGCGGTGATCGACCAGCTCGTCGACCTGCGCCTGCTCCGACCGGTCGGAGGCGACCCCGACCGGTTCGCCCCGCTGAATCCCGAGATCGCGGCGGCATCGCTCATCTCGCCGCTGGAAGCCGAGATCCACCAGAGGCAGACCCTGATCACCAGCATCCGAGCCCAGATGGAACCGTTGCGTCCGCAGTTCGAAGAGCGGCTACGGCGGCGCACCGAGCCACCGTCGACGGTACGGACGCTGCAGGACACCGCAGAGGTCCTGGGCTCGCTGCACGTCGCCGTCGACCGGTGCCGCGAGGAGGTGTCGTCGGTACGCCCGCGCCGGACCAGATGGGACGACAGCCTCGACGCCGAGCTGGCCCGGGACATCTCCGTGCTGCGCCGGGGTATCCGACTGCGCGTGCTCTACCAGCACGCCGCCCGGGCCGACCTGGCCACCCGGGCGTACATCCGGAAGATCACCGCGGCCGGCGCCGAGGTGCGTACCACCGATCAGGCGCCACGGCCATTCGTCGTGTTCGACAACGAGATCGCGATCGTGCCGGATGCCGAGGGAGCGTTGGAGATCAGGAGCAGCCCGCTCGCCCGGGTCCTCTGCGACGTCTTCGAGAGCCTGTGGCGCGCCGCACTGCCGCACCGCCCCGACGAGGCCGGCTACCAGGACGCCGCCGGGGAGATGCAGAAGACCATCGCGCGGCTGCTCGCCGAAGGACTGACCGACGAGGCGGTCGCCCGCCGGCTGGGTATCTCGCCACGGTCCTGCCGCCGGCACATCGCCGCCCTGCTGAAGCAGCTCAACTCGGTGAGCCGGTTCCAGGCGGGCATGCTCGCCGCCAAAGCCGGAATAATTCCGCATGACTGAGGACCGGCCGGGTGCCGGCTGGCCACTGCCCTGGACCGGCCGCCGTCACCGGGTGAGCCGACCCGCGAGTGCCACCCGGTCGGGCTTGCCGTTGGCGGTGAGCGGGATCGCCGGAAGCACCCGGCAGTCGGTGGGCACCTTCGCCGCCTCCAGCCGGATCGCGAGTTCGCGGAGCACCTGCGCGGGGGTGAGGTCGGTGGCGACGAACAGGACGATGTCTCGGCCGGCCGCCGGCGGCAGCAGGGCCGCGCCCGTGACACCGGGGATGTCCTGGGCGGCCGCCTCGATCTCCACTCCGCTCGCGCGTACCCCGTTCCGCTTGAAGATCTCGTCCCGGCGGCCCACGAACACCAGCTCACCGTCCGGGTGAAGATAGCCGTAGTCGCCGGTGTGCAGCCGGACCTCCCCCGTCTCGGGCGAGCGCCGGAAGGTCCGGTCGGTCAGCTCGGGCGCCCGCCAGTAGCCCGCCATCACATGCCCGCCACGCACCACGATCTCACCGACGGTCATCGGCGGCACCGGGCGTTCCGCCTCGTCGACCACCAGGACCTCGGTGCCGGGCAGTGCCGGGCCCACGGAGTCCGGCCGCAGCAGGTCACCGTCCTCCGGCTCCCGCACCGTGATCCGCTTGCATTCCGTGGTGCCGTACATCAGGGCGATCGAGGCGCCGGGAAAGCGATCCAGCAGGAGGCGGACCGCCGGGGCGGGCAACGCGGCACCGGTGTTGGTGAACAGTCTGACCCCGGTCGGGCGCGGGTCCCGCGCGGCCAGCGTGGTCAGCATGGTGGCCACCGACGGCACCAGCGGAACCACCGTCGCACCGGCCGCACGCACGCTGGCGAGCAGCCCGGCGTTCGGGGCGTCCGCGGCGAGGACCACCTCGGCACCGGCGAGCGCCCCGAGGAACACCTGGTAGAGACCATAGTCGAAGGAGAGCGGGAGCCGGCAGAAGATCACGTCGTCGGGCCGGTAACGAAGCACCCGGGCGATCGCGGCGGCAGCGAAGACCACCGCGCGGTGCGGGCAGACGACCGCTTTCGGCGTCGCGGTCGTTCCGGAGGTGTACAGCAGCAGCGCGACGTCCTGACCGATCACTCCGGTCGTCGAACGGTCGAGGTCGTGACCGGTGGCGGCGGCGAGCACGTCCGACAGGGCGACCGCGCCCGCCACGCCCGACAGGTCCATCTCGTGCTCGTCGAGCACGAGCAACGCCGGTTCGGCATCCGCGACCACGGCAGCAAGGTGGAACGGCTTCATCTGGACACTGATCGGCGCGAACGCGGCACCGACCCGGAACGTCGCGAACATCAGCGTGACGAGGTCCCGCTGTCGCCGGGTCCGCACCAGCACGCGGTCGCCCCGCCCGATGCCACGCCCACGCAGCCAGCTCGCCAGGCGACGGCTCGTCGCGTCGAGTTCGGCCCAGGTCCACACTCCCCCACCGTCACGCAGGGCCGGCCGGTCGGGAAAGCGCTCTGCCGCGTCGTCGAGCAATTCGTGTACGAGTTCGCCGAGGGGGGCGGCACCTTCGCCGAGGTGGCCGACACCGGAGTGGGCCAGGGTAGCGCCAGCCATTTTCTCACCTCAGGCTTTTCCAGGACCGTGATGGTTTTCGTCCAGCGGCCGCCGAATTGTTTGCCAACCCACACCGTCGGTCGTTTCGGGCGCCGTCCCACATCCGCCGGCGTTTTGCGCGGTCGGCCGTTGAGTTCGGCCCGGACACGACGCCGGGGGTTCATTCCCCACCCGGACCGCGACCCGGGGAGAATTCCACCGACCTGGATCTCGGCCAGCCACGAGCAACTTGCCGCCATCCTGACAGCGCCGTCGCCGGCAGTCCATCTACCGGTGCTGGCAGCATGTTGCTGTCCGCATCCTGCCAGCGCCATTCGGCACAGCACCCCCCGCGGGCGCTTGACACCCCTCGGTCCCTCGCATTGGGATTGACGCCGATCCGTTTTCACTTTTGACAATTCCGCCGCGACGCACTGGGCCGCGTCGCGCCAAGCGCGCGTCACATTCTGGGTCTGGGACCCTCCTCACGGCTTCGAGGTGCCATGTTGGGAAACGAGCAGTCATTCCACAAATACACCGAGCTCCTGAGGGCGTACCTCCCGTTCTCGGGTCCTACCCCACTCCAGCTCTCCGACGACCTGGCGGAGCTCGGCCTGGACTCGCTCAACACCGTGGCGCTGCTGGTAGAGATCGAGGATGCGCTGGGCGTGACCATCCCGGACGAGGCGCTGACGGTCGAGACCTTCTCTACCGTGGGATCACTGTGGTCCACGGTGTCCGCCCTGGCCGAGGACGCCGCCCGGACCGACCAGGACGCCGCCGGACCTCCGCAGCCCGCCGCTCCGCGGTCGTCCGTCGACGGCGCCAACGCTTTCGACCACGGTGGCCCGCTGACCGTCACACCACCGACCATGGAGGCGGAGACGTCAGTAGGGGCGGAGACGTCAGCAGGAGCGGAGACGTCCGTGCCGACGCGGGCCACCGTACGGCCCGTGACGCCCGTCGAGCCGGACCGGCGGATCGCCGTCATCGGCATGGCCGGCCGGTTCCCGGGAGCGTCCGACGTCACCGAGTTCTGGCGCAACATCAGCGGTGGGATCCAGTCGCTGACGACGTTCACCGAGGAGGAACTGCTGACGGCCGGCGTCGACCCGGCGCTGGTCAAGGACCCCCAGTACGTGGCGGCCCGACCGGTACTCAAGGACATCCGGGGCTTCGACGCGGAGTTCTTCGGCTACAACCCCCGCGAGGCCAAGATCGCCGACCCACAGCAACGGGTCTTCCTGGAGTGTGCCTGGGAGACCCTGGAGGTGGCCGGCTACGCGGTACCCGACCGGCGCGGCCGGGTCGGCGTCTTCGGCGGGACGAACCTCAGCACGTACTCGCTCGACCGGTTCGCCCTGCATCCCAGCATGATGGAGATCACGCCGTTCGAGCTCATCATCGGCAATGACAAGGACGCCCTGGCCACCATGGTGTCCTACAAGCTCAACCTGACCGGACCCAGCATCGCCGTGCAGACCTTCTGTTCGACGTCACTCTCGGCGGTCCACCTCGCCATCCAGAGCCTGCGCCGGGGCGAGTGCGACATGGCACTGGCCGGCGGCGTCTGCATCCGGGTGCCGGACCGCATCGGCTACCTCTACCAGGAGGGCGGCCAGGAGTCACCGGACGCCCACGTCCGCACCTTCGACAAGAACTCCCAGGGCGGCGTGTTCGGTGACGGCGCCGCCGTCGTGCTGCTCAAGCCCCTGAACCGGGCCATCGAGGACCGGGACACCATCCTCGGCGTGATCCGCGGCTCGGCGATGAACAACGACGGCGCCCAAAAGTTCAGCTACACCGCGCCGAGCGTGGTCGGCCAGGCACGGGCGGTGGCCGACGCGCTGGTCGACGCCGAGGTCAGCCCACAGGACATCTCGTACGTCGAGGCGCACGGCACGGCCACCGAACTGGGCGACCCCATCGAGGTGGCGGCCCTGACCCGGGCCTACGGCCCCGACGCCGGCCGGCAGTACTGCGCCATCGGTTCGGTGAAGACCAACGTCGGCCACCTGGACCGGGCGGCAGGGGCCACCGGCCTCATCAAGATCCTCGAATCGATGCGCCACGAGGAACTGCCGGCCACCCTGCACTACACCGGCCCCAACCCGGAGATCGACTTCGCCAACAGCCCGTTCTTCGTCAGCGCGGAGAACCGGCCCTGGCCGCGAGTGGCCGACCGCCCCCGCCTCGCCGGGCTCAACTCCCTCGGCGTCGGTGGCACCAACGTCCACGCCGTGATCGAGGAGCCGCCGCTGCCGGTTTCCCGCCCGACCACCAGCCGGCGTTGGCAGGTGCTACCCGTGTCGGCCCGGTCGGAGAAGGCGGTCCGGGAGTCGTGCACGCGGTTGGCACAACACCTGCGCGAGCACACCGAACTTCCGATCGCCGACGTCGCGTTCACCCTCCAGGTCGGCCGGGACCTCTTCGATCACCGGCGAGTGGCCGTGGCGGGCTCCACCGCCGCCGCCGCGGGCACCCTCGACGGGACCGCGTCGACCAACCGGCTGCTGTCCCGCGCCGACTCGACACAGGGCCGGGGCGTCGGCTTCCTGCTCGCCGGTGTGGGCGAGCACCACCCCGGCATGGTTGCCGACCTGTACGCCCACGAACCCGTGTTCCGCGCCCACGTTGACGACTGCCAGCGGCTACTGGCCCAGCACTCGGCCATCGACGTCGTCGCCGCCCTGACCGGGTCCGGCGCGGCGTCCTCGGACGTACCGGATCTCGCCCAACTGATGGGCCGCGTGGCCGACGCGCCCACGACGGGCTGGATGGACCGCACCGAGATCGCCCAGCCGGCGGTCTTCGTCGCGGAGTACGCCCTGGCCCGCACGCTGATGGACTGGGGTGTCACGCCGAGCGTGCTGGTCGGTTACAGCGTCGGCGAGTACGTCGCCGCGTGCCTGGCCGGTGTGCTCTCGCTGCCAGACGCGCTACGGCTGGTGGCCCACCGGGCGCAGCTCATCGCCGCACTGCCGGCCGGCGCCATGCTCGCCGTGGCGTCCAGTGCGGACGACCTGCACGACCGCGTGCCCGACCTGCGCGAGCGCGGCCTCGACATCGCCGCGCTCAACGGCGCCCAGATCGTCATCGCCGGTCCGGTCGATGCCGTGACCGAGGTCGCCGGCCTGCTGCGCGGCACCGGAGTCGCCTGCCGGAACCTGCAGACCACCCACGCGTTCCACTCCCGGATGCTGGCGCCGGCGGCTGCCGCCCTGACCGACTGGGTCGCCCAGCACATCACCCTCAACCCGCCCACGATCCCGTACGTCTCGAACCTGAACGGACAGTTGGTCGACGCCGACCTGGTGACCGACCCGGGCTACTGGGCCCGGCACATGTGCGGCACGGTGCGCTTCGCCGACAGCCTCAGCACCGCGCTCGACCTGCCCGACATCGCCTTCCTGGAGATCGGTCCAGGCAAGTCGCTCGGCGCGATGCTGCGCACCCACCCGAACTGCGGCATCGAGCGGTGGCCGCTGATCGTCTCGACACTTCCCGCCGCCGCCGAGTCCCTTGCTGCGGACGCCACCCTGGCTGACGCGCTGGGCCGGTTGTGGCTGGCCGGTGTGCTCGTCGACTGGGACACCTACCACAACGGCGCGGCCCCCGGCGGCTGGAAACCCGGCCGGCTACACCTGCCCACCTACCCGTTCCAGCGGCAGAACTACTGGTACGACGAGAACCGCCCGGCGGGTCAGACCGGGATCGCGGCTCCGCCGGCCACCGGCGGGACCGATCTCGACTCCCTTCCCCGGCTTCCGGAGGAGCGGTGGCTGCACGTTCCGGTGTGGCGGCAGACCGCTCCCCGGCCGGCCGTCCCGGCCACCGCCACCCACTGGCTGGTCTACACCGACGTGGGTATGGCCGACGCGCTGGTGGGCCCACTCGCCGACGCGCTCGCCGCCGGTGGCGACCGGTTGACGTTCGTCCGTCCGGGCGAGGGCTTCGAGGATGGCGTCGACGGATTCCGGATCCGGCCGGGCAGCGCCGATGACACCCTGGCCCTGTTCGCGGCGCTGCACGACGGGGCGGGCCTGCCGGACCGCGTGCTGCACCTGTGGACGCTGCCCGACGAGGCCGGGCCGCGACCGCCGACCGAGGACCGAGGTGAGATCGCGGCGATCATCCAGCGGGGGTTGCACACCCTGGTCGCGCTCGCCCGGACGGCGCAGGAGAGCGGGCTCTCCCGGTGGTCCCTCGACGTGGTCAGTTCCGGCACCCAACGGATCGATGACGAGTTGCTGCACCCGGCGCGGGCGACCGTGGTCGGCCCCTGTCGGATGATCCCGGTGGAGTATCCGCTGGCCACCGCCCGGCTGATCGACCTTCCACAGGACGCCGTGACGCCGATCATGGACCTGATCGGTGAACTGCGGGCGGCACCGAGCGACCGGATCGTGGCGCTACGCCGCGGTCGCCGCTGGGTACCCACCTACGACGTCCTGCAGGCCGCCGAGGACACCGACGTGGCGAGCGCGGGCGTCGCCGCCGACCGCGTCGCCGGGACGGCCATCCGCCACGGCGGCACCTATCTCGTCACCGGAGGGCTCGGCGGCATCGGACTCGCCCTGGCCGAGCGGCTCGCCGACCAGCACGGGGCCCGGTTGGTGTTGTTCGGGCGCACCCCGGTACCGCCGCCGGCCCAGTGGGACGACGTACTGGCCGATCCGCAGGCGAACGCCGAGGTCCGGCGCCGGATCGAAGGTCTACGCCGGCTGGAGGCCAGCGGCGCGCAGTTCGCCCTCGTCGCGGGCGACGTCGCCGACCCGGCCGACGTGCGACGCGCCGTGGACGTCGCCATCGAGCGTTTCGGTGCCCTGCACGGTGTGCTGCAGGCCGCCGGTGTGCCGGGGGTCGGTCTGATGCAGTTCAAGACGAACGCCGACATGGACCGGGTGCTGGCACCCAAGGTGGCCGGCACGGTCGCGCTGGCCCGCGCGCTCGACGGGATAGCGGTCGACTTCGTCGTCCTGTTCTCCTCGGTCGCCTCGGCGACCGGCGCCCTCGGGCAGACCGACTACTGCGCGGCCAACGTGTTCCTGGACGCGTTCGCCCAGAGCGGCGCCCTGCCGCAGACCCGGGTCGTGTCGATCGGCTGGGGCGAGTGGCTGTGGAACGGCTGGACCTCCGGGCTGGGCGGCTACGAACCGGCGGTCCGCGAGTTCCTGCAACGGCACCGGGCGCACTTCGGAATCAACTTCGACGAGGGCTGGCGGGCCATGCTCCGGGTGCTGGACAGCACGATCCCCCACGTGGTGGTCTCCACCCAGGACTTCGCCGCCCTGGTCGAGCGCAGCGCCGACTACAGCCTGAGCCAGATGCAGGATGCCGCACAGCAGGTCCGGGGGGTGGATCGCCATCCACGGCCCGACCTCTCGACCCAGTACGCAGCGCCACGGACGCCGGCCGAACAGACCGTCGCCGACGTCTGGGCCGAGTCCCTGGGACTGGAGAAGGTCGGTATCCACGACAACTTCTTCGAGCTGGGTGGCACGTCCCTGATCGGCGTCGGCATCGTCGACGCCGTCCGGCGGGCACTGAAACTGCCACAGTTGCCCGCGCACATCCTCTACCAGTCCCCCACCGTCGCGGCGCTGGCGGTGAGCGCCGTCTCCGGGACGGCCGGGTCCGGCACCGAGGCGGACGAGTCAGACAGCAAAGCGGCCGAACGGGCGAAACAGCAACGATCCCGGGTCCAGAAACGACGCGAGAGCCTGCGGGGCGGGAGACCGGCGTGATCGACAGAGACTACGACTCCGCCGTCGCGATCATCGGCATGTCGGGCCGGTTCCCCGGCGCCGGTGGGGTCGACGAGTTGTGGACCAACCTCGTGGACGGCCGCGCCGGCCTGCGGCCGGTCACCGAAGGGGAACTGACCACGGCCGGCGTCAGCCCGGCCGAGTTGGCGAATCCCAACTACGTCCGGTGGGCGGCCCCGCTCGACGGCATCGACCAGTTCGACGCCTCCATGTTCGGCTTCAGCCGCCGCGAGGCCGAGAGCATGGACCCGCAGCACCGGATCTTCCTGGAGTGTGCCTGGGAGTCACTGGAGTCCGCCGGATATCCGCCGACCTCGATGTCCGACAAGGTGGGCGTCTTCGCCGGCTGCGGATTCCCCGACTACCTGCTGCACGTACGCGACCGGCTGGAGAACGAGCCCGGCGGGCAACTGCTGCTGGCGGTCGGCAACGAACGGGACTCGCTGTCGTCGATGGTCTCGTACAAGCTCGATCTGCGCGGGCCGAGCATCACCGTCCAGACCTTCTGCTCGACCTCGTTGGTGGCGGTGCATCTGGCCGTGCAGAGCCTGCTCAACTTCGAGAGCGACGTCGCGCTGGCTGGCGGGGCGTACGTCGACCTGCCGCAACCGGCCGGCTACCGGTTCGAGGAGGGCGGCATCACCACCCCGGACGGGCGGGTACGCAGCTTCGACGCCGGCGCCAACGGCACCATCCTGGGCAACGGGGTGGCCGTCGTGACGCTCAAGCGGATGACCGAGGCGCTCGCCGACGGCGACCCGATCCACGCGGTCATTCTCGGCTCCGCCACCAACAACGACGGGCGTGCCTGCGCCGGCTACACGGCGCCGGGGGTCGACGGACAGTCCGAGGTGATCGAACTGGCTCTCGGCGTGGCGGACGTCAAGCCCGAGACGATCGGTTACGTCGAGTGCCACGCCACCGGCACCCAACTCGGCGACTCGATCGAGTTGACCGCGCTGGGCCGGGTGTTCCAGCGGCCACCGGCCCAGCCGACCGTCCTCGGTGCGCTGAAGCCGAGCATCGGCCACCTGGACCGGGCCTCCGGCGTCACCGGTCTGATCCGCGCCAGTCTCGCCCTGCGCAACCAGGTGCTGCCCGGCACCGCGAACTTCGAGACGCCCAACCCCACCCTCGCCGCCGCCCGAGACCGGTTCGTCGTCCTGCCGAAGGACCAGCCGTGGCCCGCCGGCGACCACCCGCGCCGGGCCGGCGTCAGCTCCTTCGGCTTCGGCGGCACGAACGCGCACGTGGTCCTGGAGGAAGCGCCGGTACGGGAACCCCGCCCTGCCCAGCCGGGTCCGCACCTGCTGGTGCTCTCCGCGCGGGACCTCACCGCGCTCTACGAGGCGGTCGAGCGACTCGGCCGGCATCTGGAGTCGCACCGCGAGGCCGAACTGGCCGACGTGGCGTACACGCTGCAACAGTCCCGCACGTCGTTCAGCATGCGCTGGGCGGTGGTGTGCGACGACTACGACGACGCCGAGTTGGCGCTGGCCGACCCGGGCCGGTGGATCATCGGTGAGTCGGACCTCGCGGACGCCCCGATCGCGTTGACCATTCCCGACCCGGCGAGCGCCCCTGAATCCTGGTGGCAGGAGCTGCGCGAGGCCGCACGGCAGCTCGGTACGCCCGGTGGATCGCGGGCCGCGGTGGCCCAGGACGACGATCCGGTGGCCGAGAGCGCGACCGGCGCGCTCATCGAGGCGCTGCTGCGCCTGCGGGTCCGGTTGGTCCAGGTGGCCGGTTCCACTGCCGGCGGCACCTTGAGCGCGGCACCGGCCGGGGTCGCGCCCGTCGAGGTGACCCTCGACCCCGCCGGTGACCAGACCGCCACGCAGTGGCTGCTCGCCGCCGTGGCGCGGCTCTGGCAGGTCGGCGCGGTCGTCGACTGGGCGACGCTGCACGACCAGCCGCGCCGGGTGCCGCTGCCGACGTACCCGTTCCAGCGGGCCCGGTACTGGGTCGACGCCGCCCCGGCGACCGGCCGACCGGCCCAGGCCAGCGGAAAGGCGAGCGACCCGGCCCGGTGGACGTACCTGCCCTCGTGGCGCCGGCAGAGCGTGGCCGGACCCGACCTGGCCGACCGGCTGCGGGCGGCCGGCCCCTGGCTGGTGCTCGCCGCCGAGGCCGGTGGTGAGGCTCTGGTCGGCCACCTGCGGGAGATCGGTGCCGACCTCACCGTCGTCCGACCCGGAACCGGCTTCACACGCACCGAAACCGGCGACTTCACCGTCCGACCCGACCACCGGGAGGATTACGCCCAGGTGCTCGGTGCGCTGCTTCTCACGCCACGGACCCTCGTACACGGCTTCAGCCTGGCCGCTCCCGACGGTGCACGGGGGCCCGACGACCCGATCGGACACTTCGACGACGCGCAGGTCCACGGCTCGGCCTCGGTGCTCGCCCTCGCGTCCGCGCTCGACGACCTGCGCGGGCAGCCGGTGGAGCTGGTCCTGCTCACCGACGGCACGGTCGGGGTCTCCGGTGCCGACCTCCGCCATCCGGAACACGCCACCCTCGGCGGACTGGCCCCGGTCCTCGCCCAGGAGAACCCGGATCTGCGGTGTCGCCACGTCGATGTGGACGTGGACGTCCAGACCCAACGGCACCGGGCAAGCCTCGACCAGCTGGCCCGGCAGGTACTCACCGAGGCGGTCACCACCCACGCCGGGCCGGTCGCCTGGCGGACCGGGCGGCGCTGGCTGCGTGCCTACGAGGCACAGCCGCTGGCGGCTCCCCTCTCGGACGCCGAGACCACCACCGCGGAATCCACGGTGCTCATCACCGGCGGACTCGGCAGCGTCGGGCTGATCCTCGCCCGGCACCTCGCCGGGAACCGGAACTGCCGCCTGGTGCTCACGACCCGGTCACCGATCCCGCCGCCCGACCAGTGGCAGGCGTATCTGCGGACGGCCGACCCGGCGACCGACCGGACGGCGCGCTACGTCGCCCGGGCCCTGGAGCTGGAGGAGCGCGGCGCTGAGGTACTCGCCATGTCGGCAGACGTCGCCGATCCGGAGGCCATGGCCGCCGTGGTACGCGCCGCTCGGGAGCGGTTCGGCGGTATCGACGTGGTGATCCACGGCGCCGGGGTCCAGCACTCCGACTTCTTCGGGCCCGCGCACGCCGTCGACTGGTCGGTCAGCCAGGCCCACTACGCCGCCAAGGTGCACGGCTTCCACGTTCTCGAACGGGTGCTCGCCGGAGAGCAGGTACGCCGCCGGATCACCCTGTCGTCCCTGTCCACGGTGCTCGGCGGAATCTCCCTCGGTCCCTACGCGGCGGCCAATGCCGCCCTCGACGCCTACGCCCAGGCGGCCCGGGACGTTGGTGGCGGCGACTGGCTGACCGTCGACTGGGATGCCTGGCGCACCGGTGGTGACCACGGGGCGACATCGGTCTTCGAGATGAGCCCGGAGGAAGGCGTCGACGTGTTCGAACGGGCCGTCGCCGCCGGGGACGACGTCAGCCAACTGGTGATCTCGACCGGCGCGCTCGCCGACCGGCTCCACCAGTGGGTGATCCGTCCGTCGGCGGCCGACGCCCCCGTCGACGACGCCGGCAGCGGTCAGCGTGATCCGCGTCCGGCGCTCGGCATCGCGTACGTCGCCCCGGCCGAGGGCCTGGAGACCACCCTCGCCGACATCTGGGCCGCCGTGCTGCGCCTGGAGCGGGTAGGTGTCGACGACGACTTCTACCGGCTGGGTGGCGATTCGATCGTGGCGATCGAGTTGATCGCCCGGATCCGCAAGGAGTTGCAGCTCGCCGTGCCGGTGACCGCCCTCCTGGAGGACGCGACGGTGCGCCTGCTGGCGCGGCGGCTGGCAGCCGCGGGCGGGGGTGGCTGACTCGATGCCCGGCGAACGCTCCGCCAGCCTCTGCTGGGGCCAACGGTATGTCTGGCTGAACCACCACCATCTTCCGCCGGGCTCCCGGCACGAGCTGAACCTCTCGCTGAGTTACGACCCCCCGCCGGGATCGACCGTGGAGAACCTGCGGACCGCGGTGGAAGCACTGGTCCGCAGGCACGAGGCGCTGCGTACCACGCTGCACTGGGATGGCACCGACGGCCCGGTGCAACGGGTCAGCCCGCCCATGTCGGTGCCGCTCACGGTCCGCGAGGTCCGCCACGGCTCGGTCCGACCCGCCGACGTGATCAACGAGCAGGTCACCACCCGGTTCCGGCTCGACGAGGAGTTCCCGTTCCGGGCGTGCATCATCACCTCCGATTCGGTGCCCCGGCTGCTGGTGGCGACCGGGAACCACGTCGCGGTCGACGACTGGAGCCTTGAGACGATCAAGCGCGAGTTCTGGGAACTGCACACGGCCGTGCTGGCCGGACGGCCGGTCACCCTGCCGCCGGTGCGGCAGCATCCGGTGGACCTGGCCAGGTACGAGGCGTCCACCCCGGCACGGCGTACCCACGAGCGGGCCATGGCGCACTGGTCCGCCGCGCTCGAACGGATTCCCGCCGACCTGTTCAGCCGCCGCCGCCGGCCGGACGTGGCCGGTGCGTACAGCGCCTCGCTGTCGTCGCCGGCCGCGTTCGCCGCCGCCAAGAAACTGGCCGCCCGCTACCACACCTGGCCGTCCCTGATCTGCACCGCCGCCTACGTCACCCTGATGGCCGCCTACACGGCAGGCGACTCCGTCTCCTTCACCACCTACGCCGGCAACCGCGATTCCCGACAGCACAGCGACCTGCTCACCTGCCTCTTCCAACCGGTCATCGTCGACGTGCCCTGCGACGACGACCCCACCTTCGACGTACTGGTCCAGCGAACCACCGAACGCGCCGGGCAGGCCCTCGCCAACTCGTACTCGTCGTACGACGAGGTGGTGGCACTGGTCGCTCGGCACAGCACCGAACGCGGGTTGGCCCTGCGGGTCACCAACGCGTTCAACTACATCCGGCACAGCGCCACGTCCCGTGGTGGCACCCGCACGCTGCTCACCTGGAATGCCGAACCGGTCACCTGGTCCCAGCTCGAGAACGACTCGTACCTGCGGGTCCACGAGTGGCAGGACTGCCTGATGACGACGCTGAGCGTGC
The DNA here is from genome assembly GCF_015690345.1 of Plantactinospora alkalitolerans. Lineage (GTDB taxonomy): Bacteria > Actinomycetota > Actinomycetes > Mycobacteriales > Micromonosporaceae > Plantactinospora > Plantactinospora alkalitolerans. The sequence continues at coordinate 34,068 of NZ_JADPUN010000251.1, forward strand.
GGGCGCCGGTGATGGATCGCGAGGACGTCGCGCGGTTCCTGCACGGCCTGGAACGCCTCCTCGTGGAGCAGGCCGAGAGCGATGCGCCGATACGGCTCGCCGAGGTGGCCACGCTGGCCGGCTTCGACACCCCACCGGCTCATCCCCCCGGCACCGTGACCCTGGACCACACGCCGGTCCATCCGCCGACCGTCGCCGACTGCCTCGCGAGGTTCCCGGGCGTCCGAACGGCGCGGGCGTTCGCCCACGACAACGAGCTGACCGCCTACGTGGTCGCCGACGACGCGGAAGTCACCCCGGCCGCCCTGCGCGGGTACCTCCTCGGCCGGATGTACGACCTGGACCGGGTGCGCTGTCCCGACCGGTTCGTGGTCTGCCGGCGGGCACCGGCCGACCCGGAGAACGCCGGTGCCTGGACCGCGGTCGACGCCGCGCTCAGCGGTGACGGGCGGGACGGCCCCGTCCGCCGACCGCGGCACGAGATCGAACATCTGCTGTACGAGTCGGTCCGGGCCGTCAACGGCCTGCCCGAGGTCGATCTGTCGCAAAGCTACATCGGGGCCGGTGGTCGGGTGCTGAACATCCCACGGGTGCTCGAACTGCTCGGGCAGAGCGGCTGGGTGGGGCCGACGGTGTACGACCTCGCCAGCGCCCGCCCCCTGGCGGCGGTCGCCGCCGCGTTCGTTCCGAACCCCGAGTAGGAGGTAGTCGAGAAGGCCCCGCCTTCCCGGACACCCTGCAAGACGTCGTCGTGACCCGGCGGCGGCGGCATCGCACAGAGGAGAACTATCCCGATGGCCGACGACGAGAAGCTCCGCGAGTACCTCAAGCGCGTCACCGCCGAGCTGCACCAGACCCGGCAACGGCTGCGGGCCACGGAGGACACCCTGCGTGAGCCGATCGCGATCGTGGGTGTGGGGTGTCGGTTCCCGGGCGGGGTGGTGGACCCGCAGGGGTTGTGGGATCTGCTGGCCGACGGCACGGACGCGGTGAGCGAGTTTCCGACGAACCGGGGTTGGGATCTGGAGAACCTGTTCCACGACGATCCGGACCACCAGGGGACGTCGTACACCCGCCATGGTGGCTTCCTGCACGACGCGGACCGGTTCGATCCTGATTTCTTCGGGATCAGTCCGCGCGAGGCGACCGCGATGGATCCGCAGCAGCGGTTGCTGTTGGAAACCTCGTGGGAGGCGTTCGAGCGGGCGGGCATCGCCACGGACTCGCTGCGCGGCAGCCGCACCAGTGTCTACCTGGGCATCATGTACCACGACTACGGAGGTCGCCTCCAGCACCGTCCCCCGGAGGGTTTCGAGGGCTACGTCGGCGCCGGCAGCGCCGCCAGCATCGCGTCTGGTCGGGTGGCGTACCACTTCGGGTTGGAGGGGCCGGCGGTGACGGTGGACACGGCGTGTTCGTCGTCGTTGGTGGCGGTGCATCTGGCGTGTGACAGCTTGCGGCGGGGTGAGTCGTCGTTGGCGTTGGCCGGTGGGGTGACCGTGATGGCCACGCCCGCGATGTTCGTGGAGTTCTCTCGGCAGCGTGGGCTGTCGGCCGATGGGCGGTGCAAGGCGTTCGCGGCGGGAGCGGACGGAACGGCGTGGTCCGAGGGTGTGGGTGTGTTGGTGTTGCAACGGTTGTCGGACGCGGTCGCGGCGGGACGGCCGGTGCTGGCGGTGGTTCGTGGTACGGCGGTGAACCAGGACGGTGCCTCGAACGGGTTGACGGCGCCGAACGGGCCGGCGCAGCAGCGGGTGATCCGGCAGGCGTTGGCGGCCGCGGGAGTGCAGCCCGGTGGGGTTGATGTGGTGGAGGCGCACGGGACGGGAACCCGGTTGGGTGATCCGATCGAGGCGCAGGCCCTGTTGGCGACCTACGGACGGGACCGGTCGGTGGACCGGCCGGTGTGGCTGCGGTCGGTGAAGTCGAACATCGGTCACACCCAGGCGGCGGCGGGCGCGGCCGGGATCATCGCGATGATCGGCGCGCTGGACGCCGAGGTGGTGCCGGCGACGTTGCACGTGGACGAGCCGAGCCCGCACGTGGACTGGACCGCCGGTGGGGTACGGCTGGTCACCGAACCGGTGCCGTGGCCCCGGACCGCCGGTCACATCCGGCGGGCGGCGGTGTCCTCGTACGGGATCTCGGGCACGAACGCGCACGTGATCCTGGAGGAACCACCACCGACGGCGACAGCTCCGCAGGCGACTCCGGAAACGGTGCCCGGCGCCGGGGCCCCGGCCGAGGAACCGGCACCCGTGGTGTGGCATCTGTCAGCGCGCGGCGAGGAAGGACTACGCGCGGTCGCCGCCCGGCTGGCTACCCACACCAGCGGGGACCACCCGGCCAGCCGGGCCCGGGTCGAGGACGTCGCCCACGCCCTCGTGACCCACCGCGCCGCGCTGCCGTACCGGGCCGCGGTCGTCGGCGGCCGGGACGAACTGGCCTCGGGCCTGATCGCGCTGTCCGAAGGCCGCGACGCCGACAACGTCGTGCACGGCCTCGCCCGTGGTGAGCACCGGCTGGCCGTGCTGTTCACCGGACAGGGCAGCCAGCGCCTCGGCATGGGACGGGAGCTGTACGACACGTTCCCCGTGTTCGCCCAGGCGTTCGACGAGGTGTGTGCCACCCTCGACACGCACACCGACCAGTCACTGCGGGACATCGTCTTCGGCCAGCGGCCCGGAGTCGACCAGCTGCTGAACCAGACCCTGTGGGCCCAGCCCGCCCTGTTCGCCCTGCACGTCGCCCTGTGGCGGCTGGCGCACCACCACGGCGTACGGCCCGAATTCCTGCTCGGCCACTCCATCGGTGAACTGAGCGCCGCGCACGTCGCAGGGGTGCTCTCGCTCTCCGACGCCGCGCTTCTGGTCACCACCCGCGCCCGGCTCATGCAGGCCGCCCGGGCCGACGGCACCATGATGAGCGTCCAGGCCACCGCCGAGGAGCTACGGCCCCTGCTGGCCGGTCGGGAACGCCGGGTCGCCATCGCCGCGTACAACGCCCCCTCTTCCACCGTCATCTCCGGCGACACCGACGAGGTCACCCGAATCGCCGACATCTTCGCGGCACAGGGTCGCCGCACCCGCCGGCTGGCGGCCAGCCACGCCTTCCACTCCCCCCACATGGACAGCGCCCTGGCCGAGTTCCGCGCCACGGTGGCCCGGGTGACCCTCAACCCACCCCGCATCCCCATCGTGTCCAACCTGACCGGCGCCCTGGCCACCACCGCGCAACTCAGCTCGCCCGACTACTGGACCCAGCACCTGCGCAAGGCCGTCCGCTTCCACCAGGGCGTCCGCCACCTGCACCACCAGGAGGTCACCGGCTACCTCGAACTCGGTCCCGCCCCCGTCCTCAGCACCCTCGTCCGCACCATCCTCGACGAGCGCGCCGGCACCCTCGCCATCCTGCCGACCGTCAGTGGTCAGCACCCCGAACCCCAGAGCTTCCTCACCGCCCTGGCCACGCTGCACACCCACGGCCACGAGACCGCCTGGCCGCATCCCACCACCCCGCGACCGGTCGACCTGCCGGTCTACCCGTTCGACCGCCAATCCCTCTGGCTGCACCCGGTACCCGAGGCGGCGCCACCCGCCCCGGGTAGCCACCCCTTTCTGCCCCGCGCGACGGACCTGGCGGACGGCGAGACGACCGTGCACTCCGGGCGGCTGTCGGTCGCCGAGCATCCATGGCTACGGGAGCACGTCATCGACGGGCGGGCCATCGTCCCCGCGAGCGCGTTCGTCGACCTCGTCCTGCACACCGGCCGGCGGCTCGACCGCAACCACATCGACGAACTGGTCATCGAGCAGCCACTCGCGATGCCCACCGACGGCGGCGTCGACCTACAGGTGACGGTCACCCGGGTCGACCCGGACCATCATCAGGTCACGGTGCACAGCCGGCCGGAAATCACCACGGCCGTGCCCCATCCCGAGTGGAACCGGCACGCCACCGCCACGCTCCGGACCGCCACCACGGCGTCCGACCCCGCCGACGAGTGGCTGCCACGGGGCGCCGTCCCGGTCGAGCCCGACGGCGTCTACGCGCTGCTGGACGACCACGGTTACCAGTACGGCATGGCATTTCAACTGCTCACCGGCGTCTGGCGGCACCCGGACACGGACCACCAGTACGCCGAGGTGGCGTTGCCCGACGGGGCGCCGGTCGAGACGTACGAGATGCATCCGGCCCTGCTCGACGCGGCCCTGCATCCACTGCTGTTGACGCACCTGCCGGACGCCGACCCGATGGTCCCCTTCAGCCTGACCGGGCTGACGTACCACCCGCCTCGACAGCCGCCGACCGCCCTGCGGGTGGAACTGCGACCCACGAGCGCCACCGAGACCGCGATACGGATCGCCGACCCGTCCGGCGCCCCGCTGATCGACCTCCGATCGCTCACCGTCCGGCCGTTGCCCAGCGGGGACGACGTGACACCACGGGTCGTCCGGTGGTTTCCCGTCACCGCGCGGGCCACGACCGACCCGGTCGACCACGAGGTGTACGAGGTGGCCGGTGGCGACGAGCCGGTCCCCACGGCGGTACGGAGCCGGTTGGCCGAGGTCCTCGGCGTCCTGCGGGCCTCCCTCGACGGCGACCATGACCAGGTACCGCTGGTCGTCCGGACCAGCCACGCGGTCGCGGTGGACGAGGCCGAGCCGGTCGACCCGGTCGCGGCGGCGGTCTGGGGCCTGGTCCGCTCGGCGCAGAGTGAACATCCCGGTCGCATCGTGCTGCTGGACGTCCCACCGGGGATCGACCCGGGGACCGCCACGGCGACCGCGATCGCCACCGGGGAGCCACAGCTCGCCATGCGCCATGACCAGCTGTACCAGCCGCGGCTCGTCGACCTGCCGACCACCGGCGGTCGGCCGGCGGGGCCGTCCCTCGATCCGGCCGGAACGGTCCTGGTCACCGGGGGCACCGGCGCGTTGGGCGGGCTCGTCGCACGTCACCTCGTCGACCGGTACGGTGTCCGGCATCTGTTGCTGGTGAGCCGCCGCGGTACGGCCGACGAGGACGCCGGCCAGCTCGTCTCCGCCCTGACCGCCGCCGGAGCCAGCGTCCAGCTCGAGGCGTGCGATGTGGGCGACGCCGAGGCGCTCGGCGGGCTGCTGTCGTCCATTCCGGCGGACCGGCCGCTGACCGCCGTCGTCCACACCGCCGGCGTCACCGAGGACGCGACGGTCACGACGCTGACCACCGATGCGCTGGAGCGGGTGCTTCGGTCGAAGGTGGACGCCGGCTGGCACCTGGACCGCCTGACCCGGCATCTCGACCTGGCAGCGTTCGTGTTGTTCTCCTCCGCCGCCGGGGTGTTCGGAGCGCCCGGCCAGGGCGGCTACGCCGCCGCCAACGCCTTCCTCGACGCCATCGCACACCAGCGCTGGACGCAGGGGTTGACAGCGACCTCGCTCGCCTGGGGTCCGTGGGCGACGGGTGACGGCATGGCCGCCCGCCTCGGCGTGGCCGACCAGCAACGCATCCTTCGGATGGGACTCGCACCGATCCCCGCGCAGCAGGGCCTGGCCATGTTCGACGCCGCCCTGACGGCTGGACCGGCGAACGTCACCACGGTCCTGCTCGAACGGACCGCGCTGGTGCGACCGGCGGGTTCGTCGCTCGACGATCTGCCCCCACTGCTCCGGCACCGGGTACACCGGGTCGCCCCGACTGCCGGCACACCCGTGCGGCGCAGCGACCTGGCGAAGGCGCTCGCCGGAGGCACGGACGAGGAGCGACACGACCTCATCCTGACGGAGGTTCGCCGACGCACCGCCGAGGTGCTCGGCCGCTCCGATATCACGGCGGTAGCGCCAACCCGTCCGTTCAACGAACTCGGGGTGGACTCGCTGGCCTCGCTGGAACTGCGGAACCGGCTCAACTCGGCGACCGGGCTCCGGCTGCCGGCCACCCTGATCTTCGACCACCCGACCCCGGCGGCACTGGCCGACTTCCTACTCGCCGAACTGACCCACGCCGAGCCGGCACCGGCACCGGCCGCCGCCCGGGTCGCCGCGCCGAGCGCGGAGCCGATCGCGATCGTGGGTGTGGGGTGTCGGTTCCCGGGCGGGGTGGCGGACCCGCAGGGATTTTGGGACCTGCTGGCCGACGGCACGGACGCGGTGAGCGAGTTTCCGACGAACCGGGGTTGGGATCTGGAGAACCTGTTCCACGACGATCCGGATCATCGGGGGACGTCGTACGTCCGTCGTGGTGGCTTCCTGTATGACGCGGATCTGTTCGACGCGGAGTTCTTCGGGATCAGTCCGCGCGAGGCGACCGCCTTGGATCCGCAGCAGCGGTTGCTGTTGGAGACCTCGTGGGAGGCGTTCGAGCGGGCGGGCTTCGCCACGGACTCGCTGCGCGGCAGCGACACCAGTGTCTACCTGGGCGTCATGTACCAGGACTACGTCACGCTCGCGGGCCAGTCCGCCGACGATGTCGAAGGCTTCCTCTCCACCGGCTCCTCGGGCAGCATCGCGTCTGGTCGGGTGGCGTACCACTTCGGGTTGGAGGGGCCGGCGGTGACGGTGGACACGGCGTGTTCGTCGTCGTTGGTGGCGGTGCATCTGGCGTGTGAGAGTCTGCGGCGGGGTGAGTCGTCGTTGGCGTTGGCCGGTGGGGTGACGGTGATGGCCACGCCGGGGGCTTTTGTTGATTTCTCGCGGCAGCGTGGGTTGTCGGTTGATGGGCGGTGTAAGGCGTTCGCGGCGGGGGCGGACGGGACGGCGTGGTCCGAGGGTGTGGGTGTGTTGGTGTTGCAGCGGTTGTCGGACGCGGTCGCGGCGGGACGGCCGGTGCTGGCGGTGGTTTCTGGTTCGGCGGTGAACCAGGACGGTGCCTCGAACGGGTTGACGGCGCCGAACGGGCCGGCGCAGCAGCGGGTGATCCGGCAGGCGTTGGCGGCCGCGGGAGTGCAGCCCGGTGGGGTCGATGTGGTGGAGGCGCACGGGACGGGAACCCGGTTGGGTGATCCGATCGAGGCGCAGGCCCTGTTGGCGACCTACGGACGGGACCGGTCGGTGGACCGGCCGGTGTGGCTGCGGTCGGTGAAGTCGA
>NZ_JADPUN010000228.1 GCF_015690345.1 Plantactinospora alkalitolerans
GATGATCGCCGAGCCGGCCCGGACCGGCGACCCCTACGACGCCGTCGTGGTCGTGGACGACGGCACCGACCCGGCCGCGCTGGCCGGCAGGCTTCCCGGCACGGCCGGCGCGGCCGGCTGGTACAGCCAGACCGACCGCCGCACCACCCTCGGCGACCAGACGTTCCTGTCCCGCGCGATCGGTGGCGACCCGGCCGACGCCGGGTTCGTCGTCCGCGAGGGCCGACCGCTCCGCGCGGCCGGCGAGGCGATCGCCGGGTACGGCCTGCTGCACCGCTTCGGCCTCCAGCTCGGCGACACCGTCACGGTACGGGCCGGCGACACCCCGCTCACCCTCACCATCGTCGGCTGGTACAGCGAAACCGAGGACAGCGGCGAACTCCTGATGTACCGGGCCGAGATGCTGCCGGGCGTGGCACCCGACGCCTACCTGGTGTCGGCCGGTCCGGGCGGTACGCCGGGGACGCTGGCCGCCGCCCTGCGGGAACGGCTCGGGCCGGACGTCACCGTGCACGCCCGGGAGGCCGACCCGGACGACCTCGGCACGTTCACCGTGGCGATGCGGCTGCTGGCCCTGCTCGTCCTGGTGGTCAGCCTCGCCAACCTCGCCGCCACGCTGCTGACCGGCTCCCGCGAGCGGTCACGCACGCTGGGCGTGCTCCGGACCGTTGGCTTCACCGTTCGGCAGACCCTGGCCCAGTCCGCCACCGGCGGCGCCGCGCTCGGTCTCGCCGCCGGGATCGTCGGACTGCCGATCGGCCTGCTGCTCCTGCACGTGCTCACCAACCAGGTCATGATCGGTATCGGGGCCGGCCCGGGGCTCACCGTACCGCCCTCCGGGGCGCTGCTCGCCGCCACCGTTCCGGCGACCGTGCTCACCGGAGCCCTCGCCGGCATCCTGGCCGCCCGCCGGCTCTCCCGGACGTCCGCGTCCAAACTGGTGCGCTGGGAGTGAGGACGTCAGCCGTACGTCCGTTCAGCAGCGGGGATCTCGTGGCTGGCCCGGAGCAGGCACTGTCAGAGGTCGAAGGGTTCGCCGCAGACCATCTGCTGGACCCGTGCGATGCCGGCCCGATGTGGATAGACGGCGCCGACGCCGGTGTCGCCGCTGTCGCCGCTGGCCGTGGGCAGCGGAGGCACCTCGGACCGCCGGGCCACGCCGACGCAGAAGACGGCGCGCCGGGCCGGCTCGGGCAGCCGCGCCTCGGTGTCGTACGGGTGACGGGGCCGCAGCGGCAGGGCCACCCGGACCACCTCGTCGACGCTGTTCCCGGGTGCGACCACCGAGCCCCGCACCACGAAGTCGACGGCGAGTCCGGCCCCCTCCGGCGGCGGGAAGACCCGCTTGGCGATCTCCACGACGCCGTCCGCACCCTCGGTCAGGTACACGGCGTCCGGGTCGACCGCAGGGTTCTCGTGGGTGTCCCGGGCGGGTATCCCGGTGAACGCCACCAGCTCCTCGCCGGCCCGGTTGACCAGCTTGTACTCGATCCGCAGCGCGCCGGCCTCCCGCTGCGCGGAGACGGTCAGCCCCACGTCGACGGGCGGGGCGGTCGGTTCGGCGGTCCGGCCGCAGGCGGCACCGTTCAGTAGCGCCACCAGGGCGCCGAGCATGGCCACCAGACGACGCCGGGAGCTAGGGAGGCCCACCGTCAGTACCTCGGGCGGTTCGGCGCGCCGAGTTCGTCGCGGAGCCCGTTCTCGGTGTACTCGTACCGCTGGTTGGGGTCGATGATGTTCGGAGTGTTGGGGTCGCCGTCGTGGTCGATCGGCAGGCCCGCCGCGGCCCGCTCGTAGTTCGGCGTGTCCGGGTTGTCCGAGCCGGTGTACTCCCGGTCGTCAAGCCCGCTGTTCTCGAAGTCGTAGACGTGCGACATCTCGTGGTAGAGCACCACCACCGGCGGCCCGTCGTGCAGCGTGGTGAAGCGGGGGTTGTACTCGATCGACGGGTGCTGGGACCAGGTCTTGCCGAACGTGGTGTCGTTCTGGTTGGCCCGGCCGTTGTCGATCGTCATCTCCTTGATGGTGAACGTGTCGCCCTGGTAGGCGATGCCACCGAGGATCGGCCAGTCGGCGGCGGGTGCCTTGCTGTTCTCGTGCGCCTGGTCCAGCGCGTCGAGCATCAGCTGCCCGCGCGGCGACGCCCGGAGCATGTCGAGGTCGGCCTGGGTCCGCTCCTTGAACTCGTCGGAGCCCTCGATGGTGATGTGCTTGCCCAGGTCCTTCAGCTCGACGGTGACCACCCGCTCGGTGCCGGAGCTGGTGTCCTCGGCCTGGCCGTAGACCGTGTCGCCGTCGGGTTCGCCCGACACGGAGGAGGCGTCCGAACCACCGTCGACCCGGTCCGCACCATGTCCGGTGTAGACGGTGTCGGCGCCGCCACCCGCGCGGATGACGTCGTTGTCCCGGCCACCCGAGATCATGTCGTTGCCGGCACCACCGTCGATGCTGTCGTTGCCGGTCGCACCCTCCAGGTAGTCCCGGCCCTCACCGCCGGAGATCCGGTCGTCGCCGGAGAGCCCGTAGACGGTGTCGTCGCCGTGGCCGCCGGTCAGCACGTCGTTGCCCCGGTACCCGTCCAGGTAGTCGCGGTCGGCGCCGCCGCTGGCCCGGTCGTCGCCGGCGCCGGACTCGATCCGGTCCTGGCCGTCGTTGCCGAGGATGATGTCCCGGCCGTCTCCGGAATGGATCCGGTCGTCACCCTCGCCACCGAGCAGGGTCAGGTCGACCCGGGTACCGGTGGGCACGTTGATCTCGTCGTTGCCCTCTCCGGTACGCATGACGATGTGCGCGTCGGCGGGGTACCGCATCGTGGTCCCGTTGACCGTGACGAGCTGCTCACCGGTTTTCGGATCGGTGGTGATGGTGACCTTGTCGTCGCCGGTGCCAGTGTTGATCACCACGTCGTCGCCGACCCGGATCACCGTCGTACCGGCGCTCGCCTCCGGCGGCAGCGTCCAGCCGTCGCTCGACCCGGTGACCACCGAGGTCCAGGACCTGGCGGTGGCGGTGAGCCCGGCCCGCGCCTTCTCCAGCTCGCCCACGCAGCGCAGCAGCTCGCCGTCGTAGTGCCGGCGGGCCTCCTGGGTTTCCTTCACCGCCGCGTGGACCGCCTTCTCCTCATCCTCGGTGCGGGGCTGGAAGGTGAACCCGGCACCGCTCCTGGTCGCCGGCACCTTCCCGGTGATCTCGGAGAGGATCTGCCGGAGCATCGCCTGGCCCCGGGTGAGCCAGCCGGCGACGTCGTCGAGCGAGGTGGCCACCGCCTTGGCGGCGGTCGCGGTCTCCTCCACGTCGTCGCCGAGCTTTCCCCGGTGGGCGTGGTAGGTATCCGAGGTGGTGCCCTTCCACGCGTCGCCGCGCAGCGCGGCGGCCTGGTTGTCCACGGTTTCGCGGGCGCCGAGCGCGGAGGTCGCGTAGCCCCGCCAGGCGGTGGCCGCAGCAGTGATCTTCCCCGGATCGGCGGCCAGATCCCACAGGTCGGCGACGACGATGGCGGGGCGAGGGGCCTGGCCGCCCGGTTCCGGAGGAAGGGCCACGGCTACCGCGCCCTGCCCTGGCCGGCGCCGGCGCGGCGGGCGCGCTCCGCGGCCTCGCGATCCGCCTGCTGATAGGCGAAGGCGACCCGGTAGAGCCGGTCGACGTCACCCTCGTAGACGGCGACCAGCCGGTTGACGGCGGTGTCGCCGTCCTCCGTGGCCGCCACGTGGGACCGGTGTGCGCCCTGCCCGGCACTCAGATTGCCGAACGCCGCCGCCGGCACGGTCAACGCGGCCTGTCCCCCGCGCCAACCGTCGCCGAGCTCGATCGAGGCGTCCAGAGTGGCGCCGGCCAACTTCGCCAGCGCGGCCGGGTCCGCGCGTACCTCATCACCCATGGGCGGCACTCTATCGTCCGGTTACGACCCCCCGAGCCGCCACGGGATGCGACAGCTCCGCGAACCTCCCGCCGCCGGCGGTACGGATCGGCTCAGAAGGTGACCGGAAGGCTGTTCAGGCCCCGGGTCCGAAACGACGGTCGCCAGGACAGTTCGGCCGGATCGACCGCGAGCGCCAACCGGGGAAACCGACGCAGCACGGCGCCGATCGCCACCTGTGCCTCCAGCCGGGCCAGCGGCGCGCCGACGCAGTAGTGGATGCCGTGCCCCAGCGTCAGGTGCCCGTTGTCCGGCCGTCCCACGTCCAGCAGGTTCGGGTCGGCGAACCGTTCCGGGTCCCGGTTGGCGGTGGCGACGCAGAGCAGCACGGTCGCACCGGCCGGGATGGTGACCCCGCCGATGGCGAGATCGGTGAGCGGGAACCGGCGCAACGCCACCGGTGCCGGCGGCTCGTAGCGGAGAAGTTCCTCGATTGCGGCCGGTGACGGCTCGACGCCCTCCCGCACCGCGGCGAGCTGGTCCGGATTGCGCAGCAACGCGAGCAGGCCGGTACCGATCACGTGCACGGAGTTCTCGTAGCCGGCGAAGAGCACGAGGAAGGCCAGCGACGTCAGTTCCTCCTCGCTGAGCCGGTCGCCGCCCCGCCGGTCGCCCGGATCGGCGGCGGTGCCGGGGTCGTCCGACCCGTCGTCGCGGGCCGCGATCATCGCGGTGAGCAGGTCGTCGCCGGGATTGCGCCGCTTGTCCGCGATCAGCCGGACCAGGAAGTCCTGTAGCTCCAGAACCGCCCGCCCCCCGGCCCGGGGATCGCCGCCGGGCGGAGCGATCATCGCGTCGGTCCAGCCACGCATCGCAATCCGGTCGACCTCCGGTACGCCGAGCAGGTCGGAGATGACCGTGACAGGTAACGGGCCCGCGTACTCGGCGATCAGGTCCGCCCTACCCGTCGGGGCGATCCGGTCGAGCAGCTCGCCCGCCGCGGCCTCGACCCTGGGGCGCAGCCGGGAGATCCGCTGCGGGCCGAACGCGTGCCGGACCAGCCGGCGGATCCGGGTGTGGTCCGGGGGATCCATGTTCAGCAGGTTCGCGTCCAGGGCCGGCGGCAGCGAGAAGCCCTTCCAACTGCCGTCGCCGTTCGCCTTGTCCAGCGACAGCCTCGGGTCGGCCAGCCCGGCGCGTACGTCGGCGTAGCGGGTGACCAGCCACACCTTCGCGCCGTCCGGCAGGGTGAGCGGGTGCACCGGTCCCGCCTCACGCAACGCGGCGAATCCCGGATAGGGATCGGCGATGAAGGCGGCGTCGAACAGCGCTCCGGCGCTGGACGGGCGGGGTAGCGCTGCGGCATCCGGCTGTCCGGTCATTCAGCGAGATTACGCCCCGTTCGCGATCGGCCTCGTCCCCGGACGCCCGGCGGCACCCGGGCCGGGCGGGGTCATAACCGCAAGCGGGGCGCGGATCCGGCCTGATAGTGTCCGCCGCCGTGACTCTGCCGAGCGACATGAACCTGGCCTGGTCCGACCCGGTGCTGCAACACGCGGTCGACGCCCTGGCCACCGGTGACCTGCTTCCCGGGTACAAGGCACTGGCCGACAGCGTCGGCGACTCCGACCGTCGTGAGTTGTACGTCGACGTCCTGGGAGACGTCGGCGCCGTTCACCTCCGCGACCTGCGGGCCGAAGCGGAACGGGCCGACGACGACCCGCACTGGTGGCTGTTGTCCGGTTCCGCCGCCCGGGCCGCCGCGTGGGCCGCTCGCGGCGAGGCGCAGATGAAGTACACGTCGGAGCAGCAGGTACGCGGGTTGCTGGGGCTGTCTCGCGAGTCCCGTGACATGTTGCGGCTGGCGGTGAAACTGGCGCCGGAGGATCCGGTGCCGTGGACGGTGCTGCAGAGCATCGCCAAGGCGGCCCCGATTCCCCAGGACGAGCCGCATGTGGTGTGGAATCGGCTGCTCGCGCTCGCTCCGGACTCGTTCCTCGGCAACCACCAGCGGCTGAGCATCCTGTGCCGCAAGTGGTACGGCAGCACCGAGCAGATGCTCGGGTTCGCGCGTGAGCGCTGCACCACCCTGCCCGACGGACATCCGCTGTGGTCGCTCGCGCCCCAGTCGTACATCGAGGTGTGGGTCGACGGCTGGATGGTCGGCAACCTGGCGGCGCGGGTGTACCGGGTGATGACCAGCGGCCCGTTGAAGAAGCGCACCGCGCGGGCCGAGGTCGACGCGGCGTCGGACCGGTTCCTGGCCGGTGCCGCCGCCTATGCCGACCATCCCTGGCTGATGGTGGCTCACCAGATTTTCGGCGCGTACTACCACAAGGCAGGAGTACGCGACCGGGCCCGGACACACCTGGAGCGTGGCGGAGAGCGGGCGTCGTCCTGGCCGTGGGGGTACTTTCCCGGCGAGCAGCAGGCCGCGTTGACCGGTGCGAGGAGCTCGGCCGGGCTCGGGTAGTCGTCGTCCTCCCGTTACCGGCCCGCCCCGGACCAGGGGCGGGCGGTCCGGGGCGGGCCGGAGGGTGACGACGCGGGTCAGCGGCGCCGGGGCAGCCAGTAGAGAAGTTGACCGGCGATCAGCGCGGGATGCGTGTCGGGCTGCGCTTGCAGGGCGCGGGCGAGGTGGGCGGCGAGATACATGGACAGCCCCACCCGGTCACCCTTGAAACCGATCAGCAGGGCCAGGCGGGCCGGCGCGCAGGGCCAGGGATCGTCGCAGGTCTGACACTGGTACGACTCGGCCGGGTGGTGCCGGCCGGGTGGGTAGCGCCGTTGCGCGGCCCGTCGCATCGCCCGGTACCAGCGCTCCTGTGGCCCGATCACGGTTACCCCCGGACGGTGGTGTGCCGGGATCCGAGCCGAGGTGTCGGAGTTCCGCCGCCCGTGCGGCCGTTGGTCGGACGGGCAGGGGTGGGTGCGTCCCAGGACTGGCGCCGGTTGGTCGTCCCGGTGCGGGCTGGTGGCGCGGGTACGTCCGCCCGGGCCGGCGCGGAGGTCGCCACGCGGACGGCGGCCCGGTGGTCGGTGCGGCTGAGCGGTGGCGGTGGCGGGTAGGGCATCGGCACCAGCTCGACCGAATCCGGGCAGCGCCACCGATAGCCACACCGGCAGTACCGCCAGAGCCGGCGCCAGTTACGGCGGTGGTAGGGCTTCATTCTGCGCCGGAGTTTCATGGTCATTGCCTTCCGTCGGCGGATTCCGAATTCCACCCTGGACTGGAGGTCCAATACGCCGGAAGATGCTGGTCGGGTGTGAGAAACCCGTCGGCAATCCAATAGAAATGACCATGAGGGCCGGAGTGATTTGGGGGACGCGAAAGTCTATGTCTGCGAGTCAATATCTGGTAGAGGACCTTCGCCGGACGCGGGAACTGATCGGGTTGACCCAGGAAGCGTGGGGAGAGCGGATCCACTTCTCCGCAAAGCACGTCGGTGCGGTGGAGCGAGGCGAGCGGCCAGCACTTCCGGACTATCTCCGCGCTGTCGATCGCGCGTTCGGGACAGCGTTCATGCAGTTCTACCAGATGTTCGTGAAGGGCGAACATGCTCCGATCTGGTATCGACCCTTCATCGAGCACGAGGGCCGGGCGAGCCTGCTCAGGGTCTATCAGCCACTGCTCGTTCCGGGCATCCTGCAAACCGAGGCGTACGCGCGGGCTGTCCTAGCCGGGTACCGCGTCCAGACGGATGACGTGGAAGGCATACTCGCGACCCGGTTCGGTCGGCAGGAAATCCTGCACCGCCGGCCCGACCCCTGCCAGTTGGTCGCGGTCGTCGACGAGGGAGTCCTGCATCGCCGGGTGGGAGACGCGGCAGTGATGGCCGACCAGTTGAAATCTCTGGTGGCGGCGTGTGATCAGCCCAATGTGCGGGTGCAGGTCGTTCCGTTCGAGGCTGGCGCATACGCCGGACTGGACGGTCCGCTGGCGATCGCGACCGTGGATGGCCGATCGGTCGGCTTTTTGGAAGGACACCTCAAGGGCCGCGTCGTCGAAAGCCCGGACGCGACGATGGATCTGGAGGGCGTCTGGGAGGCCATCCGGGACTACGCTCTGTCCGGTCAGCAAAGCCTGGAATTGATCATGAGGACGGCCGAGAAATGGACGTGAACACCGCCCCGAACTGGCACAAGTCGACGCGTAGCGACAGCGGAACCTGCGTTGAGGTGGCCGACAACCTTCCTGGCCGGGTTCTGGTCCGGGACAGCAAGGACCCGCAGGGGCCGGTCCTGATGTTCGGCTCTCGGCAGTGGCGCGGCTTCGTGGATCTGACCAAGAACCAGTAGCTCGGGCCTCCGGTCTGACGGAGTTGACCCATTCATCGCCTCGTTTCGTCTTTTGATCGACACCGTCTGACGGCGGGGCGGGCCGCCCGTCACGACGTGGGCCTTGCGGTGGCCCCTCCGACCGCGTCGTATCCTGCCGGGCACAAGTTCTGCCGGGCACGAGCGGGCGGGGCCGTATCACGGCCACCCGTCCCCACCATCGGCGTGGCGCCGCCATCCATGACCAGAACGGCCGCCGCCAGCCTCGGAGGGTAGCCACCACGTCGCACAGGGTCTTCCGGGCGGCACCCGAAATCTTCCGGAACTTCTCCGATACAAGACGTCCCGGGCGTGGCGGCGCAATCTCGATAATCGGTCATCCGCCCGCTTGTCGGACGAGTCGGAACCGAATGCTCGCGGCGGCGCGGGCGACGAGGTGTCAGGAGCAGTCGATGTCACCTCGGCGGGGGTGTCGGCGGTGGCATCCCGCACCGCGATGGCGCCGCCGCGACCAGCTCCGCCCACCCCTGGAAGTTTCAGAAACGTGTCTTGTATTTTTCGGTTTGGTCTGCAACTCTTTGGCCGTCGATAGCCACTTAGTAACGTCCGACGGACAGGTGACGGCCGCGAGGGTGGCGGCGAGCCCGGCCACCGGACCAGGTCTGTCGACAGGAGGGGACAGCAGCCCTCACGTCCGTGATGGACAACCGGGATCGGCGTTCCCGTTCGCCCAGAGGCAGACACGTCTGGGCGCATTCGGCAGAGAGGACAGGTTGATGAGGGCAGGAAAACTGCTGACTATGTCGGTAGTCCTGGCGACGGGTCTCCTGGCAACGGCGGCCTGCGGTGGGGACTCGGGAGACGAGGGCTCCAGCGGCGGCAAGGTCACGATGAGCTTCTGGCACAACGCCACGACGGGGCCAGGCAAGGCATTCTGGGATAAGACCGTGGCCGACTTCGAGGCCGCCAACCCGAACGTGAAGATCGAGATTCAGTCGATCCAGAACGAGGACCTGGACGGCAAGCTTCAGACCGCGCTGAACTCCGGGGACGCCCCTGACGTGTTCATGCAGCGCGGCGGCGGCAAGATGGCCGCGATGGTCAAGGCCGGTCAACTGATGGACATCACGGGTGGGATCACCGACGCGACCAAGAAGGTCGTTTCGGAGGGCTCGTTCAAGGCGCAGACGATCGACAACAAGGTCTACGCGATGCCGGTGGCCGTCCTGCCCGGCGGCTTCTTCTACAGCAAGGACCTGTTCGCCAAGGCCGGCATCACCCAGCCGCCGGCCACGCTCGCCGACCTGCAGACCGCCGTCGGCAAGCTCAAGGCCGACGGTAGCCAGCCGATCGCCCTCGGCGCCAAGGACGCCTGGCCGGCCGCCTTCTACTACTACTTCTTCGCGTTGCGCGAGTGCAGCACCACCACGGTCACCGAGACCGCCAAGAGCATGAGCTTCGACGACCCCTGCTGGCTGAAGGCCGGTCAGGACGTTCAGGCCTTCGCCGCGACGCAGCCGTTCAACAAGGGCTTCCTCACGACGTCGGCCCAGCAGGGCGCCGGAAGCTCGGCTGGTCTCATCGCCAACCACAAGGCGGCGATGGAACTCATGGGCGCCTGGAACCCCGGTGTCATCGGCTCGTTGACCCCGGACAAGAAGCCGCTGCCGGACCTGGACTGGTTCCCGTTCCCCAGCATCGACGGCGGCGCGGGTGAGCCCGGCGCCATTCTGGGCGGTGTCGACGGGTACTCCTGCTCGGCGAAGGCTCCCAAGGCGGAGTGCACCGCGTTCCTCAACTTCATGTTGCAGACGCCGGTGCAGGAGGCCTACTACCAGGGCTTCCAGGCGCCGCCGGTGAACAGCGAGGCGCAGGCCGCAGTGACCGAGCCGCATCTGAAGTCCGTGCTCGCGGCCTACAACAAGGCCCCGTTCGTCTCGCAGTGGCTCGACACGGTCTACGGGCAGAAGGTCGGCAACGCCCTCAACATCGCCGTGGTGAACCTGCTGGCCGGTAAGGGCAGCCCCGAGGACATCGTCAACGCGGTCAAGACCGCCGCCAAGCGGTCCTAGAGATCCGTACATCATGTTCGAAACAGACCGCGAGAGCGTAAACCTCGCGCAGGACCGGTCCGTGGGCGTGACGACGGTCGGGGGTGGCGCGCCTTTCGCGTCGCCCCCGACCGGGCGCCGTCCCCGGAAGGGCATCGGCTGGCCCGCCCGGCTGGAGATCGCGCTGATGACGGGACCGACACTGATCGTGTTCCTGACCTTCGTCATCTTCCCGGTAGCCATGGCCGCCTACTACGGCTTCTTCAACTGGCAGGGGTACGGCCCGCCCACGGAGTTCGTCGGCCTGAGCAACTACGTGCTGATCTTCCAGGACGGCACGTTCGTCGACGCCCTGCAACACAATGCGGCGATCGTCGTACTGTCGCTGGTGATCCAGGGCCCCGCCGCCGTCCTGCTCGCCCTGCTGCTGAACCGGAAAATGCGGGGACAGACGCTCATCCGGGTGCTCGTCTTCGTCCCCTACGTGATCTCCGAGGTGGTCGTCGGCACCGCCTGGAGCCTGATGCTCCAGGGCAACGGCGCCTTCAACGCCTTTCTCCAGAAGGTCGGACTGGGCTGGCTGGAGAGCGACTGGCTCGCCGACCCCAAGCGGGCGATCTGGACCCTCATGGGCATCCTCACCTGGAAGTACATCGGCTTCGCCGTAATCCTCTTCCTCGCCGGGTTGCAGGGCATCCCGGACGAACTGACGGAGGCAGCGGCGATCGACGGGGCGTCCTACTGGCAGATCCAGCGCCGCATCACGCTGCCGCTACTCGGGCCGACGCTCCGGATCTGGGCCTTCCTGTCGATGATCGGTGCCCTGCAGTTGTTCGATCTCGTCTACATCATCTGGGGCCAGTACGTCTCGTCGACGGCCGGAACATCGACGATGGCGACGTACATGCTGACCAACGGGCGCAACGCGGGAGAGTACGGCTACGGCAACGCCGTGGCTGTGGTCCTGTTCTTCATCTCGCTCGTCGCGGCGCTGATCTATCAACGGTTCGTCCTGCGGCGTGACACCGCGGGCGCGATCACCGGAGGGAAGAACTGATGGCCGCGACCGCCGTAGCCGCACGCAGGCCGATCCGGGCCAGCCGGAAGATGGCGTGGGGAAGCCCGGCCGTTTACTTCGTGGCGGTGATGCTCATCCTGGCGATGCTGGCTCCGGTCGCCTACATCATCATCGGCGGTTTCCGCACGAATGCGCAGATCACCGTCGACCCGGCGGGGTGGCCGGCCCCGTGGCAGGCCGACAACTACCTTGAGGTTCTGACCGGCGACATCTTCTGGCGTCAGGTGCTCAACTCGACCATCGTCGCCCTCTGTACCACTGCGGGCGTGGTCACCCTCGGCCTCATGACGAGCTTCATCCTCGCCCGCTACCGGTTCCGCGGCCAGGGAGCGATGTACTCGCTCTTCGCCGCTGGCCTGATGTTCCCGCTCACCGTGGCGATCACCCCGCTCTACATCCTGGTCAGAAGCCTCGGCCTGATGAACACGCTGCCCGGGGTGATCCTCCCGCAGATCGGGTTCGCCATCCCGATTACGATCATCATCCTGGTCCCGTTCCTACGTGCCATCCCGGACGAGATCCAGGAGGCGGCGTCGATCGACGGATGCAGCCGGCTGGGCTTCTTCTGGCGCATGGTGCTCCCGCTCGCCAAGCCGGGCGTCGTCACGGTGGCCATTCTGACCTTCATCACCAGTTGGAACAGCTACCTGCTGCCGCTCTTCATCCTCAACAAGGAGGGAGCCTTCACGCTGCCCCTCGGCGTGCAGTCCTTCGCGTCGCAGTACTCGGTCGACACGGCCAAGGTGCTGGCGTTCACCTCCCTGTCGATGCTCCCGGCGTTGCTGTTCTTCAGCCTGTTCCAGCGGCAGATCGTCGGAGGGCTGACCGGAGCCGTGAAGGGCTGACCCCCGCCCCGGAGCTCCCCCGGTCGCTGCACGTCTTCTCCCGGGTTGTCGCGGTCGCCACCGTCTGGCCGACGTCAGGCGCCGCGCCTGGCCGACGTCAGGCGCCGCGCCTGGCCGAGGTCAGGCGCGTGGTGTCAGATAGCCCCGGGAGAAGGCGGTGGCCACCGCTGCCGCCCGGTCGTTGACGCCGAGTTTCGCGTACACGTGCAGCAGGTGGGTCTTGACCGTCGCCTCGCTGATGAAGAGCTGTCTGGCGGCCTCGCGGTTGGTCGAGCCCTGGGCGATCAGCTCCAGGACCTCCAGCTCACGATGCGACAGCGGCTCCGAGGCCGGCTGCCGGATCTGCCCCATCAGCCGGGTCGCGACGGCGGGGGAAAGTACGGCCTGTCCCCGCGCGGCCGCCTCGACGGCGCGGAACAGCTCTTCCCTCGGCGCGTCCTTGAGCAGGTAACCGGTGGCACCGGCCTCGATGGCGGGCAGCACGTCGCTGTCGGTGTCGTACGTGGTGAGCACCAGGACCCGGGCCGGCACGCCGCGTCTGGCCAGTTCCCTGATGGCGGTGACCCCGTCGGTCCTGGGCATCCGCAGGTCCATCAGGATCACGTCGGGCTGGAGTTGCTCCCCGGCGGCGATGGCCTCGGCACCGTCACCGGCCTCGCCGAGCACCTCGAAGCGCGGGTCGGCGCTGAACATGCCCCGCAACCCGTCCCGTACCACCGGGTGGTCGTCGACGATCAGCACTGAGATCAATCCGTACCTCCTGCGGGGATTGCCGGGACGATAGCCGAGATCGCCGTACCGCCACCCACCTCGGACTCGATTTCCAACCGGCCCGCGAGGCGCTGCACCCGCTGCCGCATGCCGGCGAGCCCGAACCCGCCGTTCGTGGAGCCGTTGGCCCGCTTGGCGCCGGGCTCGAAGCCGATCCCGTCGTCCCGAACGTCCAGGGTCACCAGGTCCTCCATGTACGACAGGGTCAGACCGACCCGGCTGGCCCGCGCGTGCTTGGCCACGTTGGCGAGCGCCTCCTGCGCGGTCCGCAGCAGCGCCACCTCGACGTCGGCGTGCATCGGGCGGGCGTCGCCGGTGGTGGTCAGCAATGTGTCGATCTGGGTCATCTCCGCCCAGCGCCTGGCCACGTCGTTGATCGCGTCAGGGAGCCGGGCCTCGGCGAGCATCGCCGGCTCGACCGCATGGACCGTCCGGCGGGCCTCGGTGAGGCTCTCCCGGGCCAGATTCATCGCGTTCGTCATGTGCCGGCGCAACGTCGGCGGCTCGTCCAGCGTCTGCTCGGCGGCCTGGAGTTGGGTGAGAATGCCGGCGAGCCCCTGGGCGAGGGTGTCGTGGATCTCCCGCGCCATCCGCTGCCGCTCGTCCAGCGCCCCTGCCTCGCGGGCCTGGACCAGCAACTGGGCGTGCAGGCCGGCGTTCTCCTCCAGCGCCGCCTCCAGCTTCACGTTGGCCTCGTGCAACTCGGCGAGTGCCCGCTTCTGCTTGTGGTTGCGCTGGTCGGCCATCTCGACGAAGTAGGAGAAAACCCAGGCCAGCACCGTACTGATCAGGCTGATGGCGAGCCAGGCCCACCAGAGGCCGCCGGTGATGGTGGCCACCCCGCCCAGGTACGAAACCGCGGAGATCGTCGCAGGAGCGACGACGCCGACGTACCGCCAGCGGCCTTTCAGGTAATGGAACGCCTGAGGGTAGCCGACGAAGGCGAAGAGGCCGTACCAGGGCGCGATCGCCACCAGGCCGGCGGCCAGCACCATCAGCCCCGCGTAGTACAGGCCCATCAGCGGGGCGTGCCGGTGCCATTCCCGGTGGAGCGTGTGGAACCAGAGCAGCCAGATCGTGGTCGCGATCGTGAGCCCGAGCACCGCCGGTAGGTGCAGCGAAACGCCCCAGAGCGGCAGCAGCAGCGTGATGAGGGTGCAAACCGCCAGGAGGAAGTACGGGAGAACCTGGAGGACCGCGGTCTCCTCACGCTCCCAGCGGTCGAACTCCTCGCGCAACTCGGCCTCGATGCTCACGACCTACTCCCAGCGGAAGTATCGCGCGGCCAGCCCACCGGCCACGATCGTCCAACCCAGCATTACGGCCACGTGCAGCAGTTGCGGCCAGTGACCGGCCGTGGCGTCCTGTAATGATTGCACGCCGGCACCGAGCGGACTGAGGTCACTGATCGTCCGCAGGACGTCGTTCATGCTGGCGCGCGGTACCCAGAGGCCGGCGAGGAACACGGTCGGGAAGAACAGCAGAGTCCCGATCGCGCCGGCGCTCTTGCCGGTCGGCGCGAGCGAGGCGACGAGCAGACCGATCGCGAACATCGCCAGCGCCGCCAGCACGTAACCCAGCAGGTAGGCCGGTAGCTGCCGGGGCAGCCGCACGTCGAACGCCAGCCGGCCGATGGCGAGCACGACCAGCATGGTTCCCACGGACAGGATCGTGGACATCAGTAGCTGTGCGCCGAGCATCAGCCCCGGCCTCACCGGGGTGGTCCGCATCCGGCGCAACACGCCCCTCTCCCGGTAGGCGGCGAGGATCTGGGACAGGCCGTTGAGGGCGAACAGGGCGAGGCCCATCGCGACGACGATCGGCGCGTACAGGTCGATGACCCGCAGACCGCCGAGGGTCTCGTCGGGCCTCCGGAACGCCGGAATCGCGCCGAGGATGACGAGCAGGATCGGCGGGAACGCGACCGTGAAGAACACGACCATCGGCTCGCGGAAGAACAGCCTGGTCTCGATGGCGGTGAGCCGGGACAGAGCGGACATGGTGGTCTCCTCAGGCGTCGATCGGGCGGCCGGTGAGCGCGACGAACGCGTCGTCCAACGAGGTCTGCTCGACCCGCAGGTCGGCCGCGACGACCTGCTGGCGGGCGAGCACGGTGGTCACGGCGAGCAGCAGATTGCCGGTGCCGGTCACCACGAGCTGGCTGCCGGCCCGCTCAACCGACGTGACCTCGGGCAACGCGGTCAGAACGGCGTGGTCCAGCGGCGCGGACGGCCGGAACCGGACCCGCTGCCGGTCGTCGACCCTCGCGACCAGCCCCGCCGGGGTGTCGAGCGCGACGAGCCGCCCCGAGTCGATCACGGCGAGCCGGTCGCAGAGCCGTTCCGCCTCCGCCATGAAGTGCGTGACCAGCAGGATCGTCACGCCCCGCTCCCGGATGTCCTCGATCAGGTCCCAGGTGTCGCGTCGCGCCTGCGGGTCCAGGCCGGTGGTGAGCTCGTCGAGCACCGCCACCCTCGGGTTGCCGACCAGCGCGAGCGCGATCGACAGCCGCTGTTTCTGCCCGCCGGACAACCGCCGGAACTGCGTGTCGAGCTTGCCGGTGAGCCGCAGGATGTCGACGAGATCCCGCCAGTCGGCCGGCTCTCGGTAGAAGGAGCTGTACAGCTCCAACGCCTCGCCGACCTTGAGCTTGTCGGGCAGGTCGCTCTCCTGGAGCTGCGCACCGAGCAACTGCCGCAGCTCACCGGTGTCGTGCTGCGGGTCGATGCCGCAGACCCGGATGGTGCCACCGTCCGGGGTACGCAACCCCTCGACGCACTCGACCGTCGTGGTCTTACCGGCCCCGTTGGGCCCCAGGATGCCGAAGATCTCGCCCTGCTCGACGGCGAAACCGACCCCGTCCACCGCGGTGTGGTCGCCGTAGCGCTTGACGAGGTTCTCCACCTCGATGATTGCCATACCGGAAGCGTGCCGTGGTCGATCCGGTACCGAATCGACCACGCAGCCACGGCTGGCGCGGGCCCCGGTGGGTTCCCCGATCAACCAATCGGTGGATGCCGCCCCGGTACCCACCGTGCGGGCCCACGCCGCACCGTCCTCCGCGGCGGTGGATCACGAGGTTCCACCGGCCACGGCCACCTAGCCCATCGACTTCGAGCCGTCGATGGCCTCCCGGATGATGTCGGCGTGCCCGGCGTGCTGAGCCGTCTCGGCGATGACGTGCTGGAGGACCCGCCGCGCGCTCCACCGCGCACCCGGCTCGAACCACGGCGCGGACGGCAGCTCGTGACCGGCGTCGAGATCGGGCAGCGTACGCACCAACTCGTCCGTACGCCGGGCGACGTCCTCGTACTCCGCCAGCACCCCGGCCAGGGTCTCCCCCGGCAGCATCCGGAACCCGGCCGCATGCGCCTCGTACGCGGCGGGATCGTCGCCGGTCGGCATCGCCGAGGCCCCCTCCAGGATGAACTGGGCCCAGTGTCGCTCCACCGCCGTGACATGTTTGATCAGCCCGCCGACGCAGAGCTCGCTGACCGTGCTGCGGGCGGCCGCCTGCTCGTCGTTGAGTTCCCGCGCGCTGAAGCGCAGGAAGAACCGCGCCTTGCCCAACGACTCCAGCAGGTCGGTCCGCTCGCCGGTCACGATGTTCTCGATCGTCGTCGTCATGGTCATCATCCTTTGTCCCGAGGTCGCTCGCCGTACTGACAGCTGTGACGCTACGGCCCATAGCGGTCAGTTTCTGGCCGCAATGACGGGTCATCATGTCCGCACCGAACAGAGCACCAACGCGTGCCGTTCGATCGGCCGGTAGGCGATCGCGGGGCAGCGAACCATGAAGGTTGTCGATACCTCGTTCCGGGGCATCGACCGGTGCACCTCAGCGCACGACACGGTGACCGATGCTGGACGCACGATTCACCCAGCGCTGCGAGTCGGAGACCGCACCGCGTCCACAGAGGACTGTCAAGTTCACCGCCTACCCGCTGTCGTACCGGTTCCTCAGCGATGCCGGGGACCACATCCGGGGGCGGGATCACCAGGTCGTACGCGAACGCCCGCGCTGCGCGGCACGATCCGCTACCTCGCGTAGCCGAGCGGGAGCGCGACCGAGTGGTCGCGCTCCCGCCCCAGCCTGTGGCGCCGTCGCCGGGAATCAGAAGTCGTCGTCGAATCGGACCGTGCCACCGACCCCGACCTGGTACGCCGAGACCCGCCGCTCGAAGAAGTTGGACAACTCCTGCACGTCCTGCAACTCCATGAACGCGAACGGGTTTGTCGACCCGTACAGCGGGGCGATGTCGAGCTGGGCCAGCCGACGGTCCGCCACGTACTGGAGGTACTCCCGCATGTCCGGCAGGGACAGCCCGGAAACCCCCTGTACGAGCAGGTCCTCGGCGAACTGCACCTCGCACTCCACCGCCTCGGCGATCATCTCCCGGACCTGCTGGGCCAGCTCGTCGTCGAACAGGTCCGGCTCCTCCCGCCGTACGGTGTCGACGACGTCGAAGGCGAACGCCATGTGCATGGACTCGTCCCGGAACACCCAGTTCGTGCCGGAGGCCAGCCCGTGCAGCAGGCCGCGCGAGCGCAGGAAGTAGACGTACGCGAACGCGCCGTAGAAGAACAGCCCCTCGATGCAGGCGGCGAAACAGATCAGGTTCAGCAGGAACGCCCGCCGGTCGTCCCGGGTCTTCAACTCGCGGAGCTCGAAGACCGAGTCGATCCAGCGGAAGCAGAACTCCGCCTTCCGGCGGATCGAGGGGATGTTCTCGATCGCGGCGAACGCGGCGAACCGCTCCCCCTCGTCCGGCACGTACGTGTCGAGCAGGTTCAGATAGAACTGGACGTGCACCGCCTCCTCGAAGAGCTGCCGGGACAGGTAGAGCCGGCCCTCCGGTGAGTTGACGTGCTGGTAGAGATTGAGCACCAGGTTGTTGGCGACGATCGTGTCGCCGGTGGCGAAGAACGCCACCAGCCGGCCGACCAGGTGCCGCTCCGCCGGGGAGAGCCGGTCCAGGTCGGCCAGGTCGGTGTGCAGGTCGACCTCCTCGACCGTCCAGGTGTTCCTGATCGCGTCCCGGAACCGGTCGAAGAAGTGCGGGTAGCGCATCGGGCGCAGTGTCAGGTCCATGCCGGGGTCGAGCAGCATCGGCGCCCCGCGCCGGTCGGTGGTTCCGTCGATCGTGCTCACTGGCAGGCCTCGCATGCCTCGGGGTTCTCCAACGAACAGGCCAGCACCTCGTCGTCTGAGTTGTTAGGAAGGGACCCTTCTACAACAGAAAGCGATAACAAGGGGCCCTTCCTTACACCCAGGCCGACGGTGGCCTGCTGGATGCGGGTGGCGGGGCGGGAGCGGAGGTAGTAGGTGGTCTTCAGGCCGGACTTCCAGGCGTACAGGTACATCGAGCTGAGCCGGCCGATGTCGGGCGCCGCCATGAAGAGGTTGAGCGACTGGGACTGGTCGACGTAGGGCGCGCGGGCGGCGGCCAGGTCGATCAGCGCCCGTTGCGGCAACTCCCAGGCGGTACGGAAGAGCTGGCGCACCTCCTCCGGCAGCTCGTCGATGCCCTGCACCGAGCCGTCGGCCCGCTTGATCGCGGTCCGGATCTGCTCGGTCCACAACCCGCGTGCCTTCAACTCCCCCACCAGCGCGGCGTTGATCTGGAGGAACTCGCCGCTGAGCGTCTCCCGCTTGAACAGGTTCGACACCTGCGGCTCGATGCACTCGTAGCAGCCGGCGATCGAGGCGATGGTGGCGGTCGGGGCTATCGCCACCAGCAGGGAGTTGCGCAACCCGTGTGCCGCGATCCGGTTCCGCAGCGCGGCCCAGCGCTCCGGCTGGGTGCCGGAAACCCCCCACAGGTCCGGCTGGAGCTGACCGGCCGCCGCCCGGGTCGACGGGTACGCCGGATGGGTGCCGAACCGCTCGGCCAGGTCGGCCGAGGTTTCCAGTGCGGTCAGGTAGATCTCCTCGGCGATCCTGGTGGACAGTTCCACGGCCGGCGCCGAGTCGAAGGGCATCCGGAGTGCGAAGAAGACGTCCTGTAGTCCCATCACGCCGAGCCCGACCGGGCGCCAGCGCGGGTTGCTCGCCGCCGCCGCCGTACTCGGGTAGTAGTTGATGTCGATCACCCGGTCGAGGAAGGTCACGGCGGTGCGGACGGTGTCGCGCAGTCGTTCCCAGTCGATCCGATCGCCGACCTCATCCGTCCCGCTACCGGTACCGGTTTCGACCCAGGCGTCGGCGTCGATCCCGGTTCCGCGACCGGTTCCGGCGTCGGCCAGCAGGTGGGCGGCGAGGTTGACCGAGCCCAGGTTGCAGACGGCGGTCTCGCTGTCGCTGGACACTTCGATGATCTCGGTGCAGAGGTTGGACAGGTGCACGACGTTGCCGGGCTCGGCGGTCTGGTTGCACAGCCGGTTGGAGGTGTCCTTGAAGGTCATCCAGCCGTTGCCGGTCTGGGCCAGCGTGCGCATCATCCGGCCGTACAGGTCCCGGGCCTTGACCTGGCGGACGAACCGGCCCTGTTCCTCGGCCGCCCGGTACGCCGCGTCGAACGCCTCGCCCCACAGGTCGGGCAGCTCCGGCACCTCGTCCGGATCGAACAGCGACCACGTCCCGTCAGCCTCGACCCGCCGCATGAACTCGTCCGGAATCCAGTTCGCCAGGTTGAGATTGTGGGTACGCCGGGCATCCTCGCCCGTGTTGTCCCGCAGTTGCAGGAACTCCTCGACGTCCGGATGCCACGGCTCCAGGTAGACACAGGCCGCGCCCTTGCGCCGACCGCCCTGGTTGACCGCCGCCACCGACGAGTCCAGAGTGCGCAGGAACGGCACGATCCCGTTGGACTGACCGTTGGTGCCCCGGATCAGCGCGCCGCGCGAGCGCACCCGGGACCAGGCGATGCCGATCCCGCCGGCGAACTTCGACAGGTGCGCCACCTGGGCGTACCGGTCGTAGATCGAGGTGAGTTCGTCGCGCGGCGAGTCGACCAGGTAGCAGGACGACATCTGGGTGTGCCGGGTGCCGGAGTTGAACAGCGTCGGCGAACTGGGCAGGTAGGCGAGCGACGCCATCAGCCGGTAGAGGCCGATCGCCTCCCCCGCCGTACGGGACAGGCCGCAGGCCACCCGCAGCAGCCAGTACTGGGGAGACTCCACCACGAGCCGGTCGGTCGGATGCCGCAGCAGGTAGCGGTCGTAGACCGTACGGAGTCCGAAGTACTCGAACCGCCGGTCGGCGTCCGGGTCGACTGCGTCGTCGAGCTTGCGGGCGTTGAGCCGGACGAACTCCGCCGTCTCGTCACCGATCAGCCCGTGCCGGTGACCGAGCCCGATCGCCTGACTGAACGAGGCGATGCCCTGGCCCCGAACCTCCTTGTCGATGTACCCGGCCAGCAGCCGGGCGGCCAACCGGGAGTACTGCGGCTCCTCACCGATCATCTCGGCGGCGGTCTGGATGGACAGCCGGTCCAGTTCGGCGGTGCTGGCACCGTCGTACAGGCCGCTGATCGTCCGGGTCGCCACCCGCAGCGGGTCCACGTCGGTCAGGTCGTCCGCCCAGCGTTCCACCGCACGGACGATCTTGTTGACGTCGACCGGCTCGGTATCGCCGTTACGTTTACGCACCCGCATCTGGGGACGTCGGGGGGCGGTGCTGGGATCGTCGTCCGCCCCGGAATCGACCGGCGGGACCTCGGTGACCGTCACAACTCTCTCCTCGCGAGCTCGGTCCGGTTCGGTTCGAGGGCACGCGGAGGACGCCGACGGGCACCGCAACGGCGTACGTCGGTGGCGTCGGCCGTCCCGCGCGGCCTCGAACCGCCGCGCACGGGTTCGTACGCGGCGCGCTGGCAGGTCTTCGGACTCGCGGGCAGGCACGGACGAGCCCGTGTTCTCCTACTGGCCGTCGCTTCCCGGGCGGCCCGGCTTGTGGCCGGACGAACCCAGTGCGTGATGACGGCGGTCGTTCCCACTCACCGCTGCGGGGCAGTCCCGGACTTGCACCGGGTTCCCTCTTGCCTCGGCCTCCGTCGGACGACGGGGCCGAACCAGCTGCGATCAACACCATATATAGGGTTGCTCGGAAAGTCACACCCAAGATGTCGTGTCGGCGTGTCAGGCTGCCGGCAACGTTCCGGCCGAGGCGATGGGACGGACCCGAGGGACCGGCCGGTCCCGCCGAGCCGAAACCGGAGCCCGACGGTCCGGCCGGGACGGGTCGGTCACTCCACGTCCTCGTCGTCGCCGGTCACATCGCCCGGCCCTGTCCCGTCTGCCCCGCGTGGAACCACGAGCAGTCGCCGACATCGTCAGCCGGGCCATCGGGTCGGGCCGGGCCGACCGGGCGGGAGATGGGAAGATCCGATGAACATCCTGATCACGGGGGCGACCGGACGCCTCGGCCGGGTGCTGACCCCCGAACTGGCCCGCGCCGGGCACGCCGTCCGGGCCACGAGTCGCACCGCACCGGCGGATGGTCCGGGAATCGACCCAGCCCGGATGGACCCAGCCCGGAGGAATCCGGCCGGGGTCGGCTGGGTGCGGCTGGATCTGGCAACCAGCGAGGGTCTCGGCCCGGCGGTCGAGGACATCGACACCGTCGTCCACCTGGCCTCGGCGCCGTACCAGCGGGGCTACACCCGGAAGGTGGACGTGGACGGCACCCGCCGACTGGTCGAGGCCGCCGGCCGGGCCGGGGTACGACACCTCGTGTACCTGTCGATCGTGGGCGCCGACCGGATGCCGTGGCCGTACTTCAAGGCCAAAATCGAGGCCGAGGCGATCGTGGCGGCCGGGCCGGTGCCCTGGACGGTGCTCCGGGTCACCCAGTTCCACGACCTGCTGGACGAGGCGATGGCCAAGCTGACCCGGTTGCCCGTTCTGCCGGTCGACCCGGAGATCGTCGGGCAACCGGTGGACGTACGCGATGTCGCCGCACACCTGGTGTCGCGGGTGACGGCCGCTCCGGCCGGAGCGATCGAGGAGTTCGCCGGACCGACGGTGCTCGGTTTCGCCGAGGGCCTCCGCGACTGGCTGACCGTCCGGCAGGTCCGCCGGCCGCTGCTCCGGCTACCCGTGCCGGGCCGGCTGGGTCGAGCGTTTCGCGCCGGAGCGCTCACCAGCGCGACCGGGAACCGGAGGCGGATCAGCTGGCACGACTACCTCGTCGACAGAGCCGGACGGCTGGACTAGGGAGGTGCGCCGGATCCGGCGGTACCCGGTTCCGAGCACGCTGGCGAAGCCGATCGTCGACGCGTACCACCAGAGGTCCCCGTGCCGGGTCGTCAGTTCGCCGTACCGGTTGGCAAGGAGGGCCGCGTATGGGCCACGTGCGGGAAACCGGCGCGGCCGTAGCGGGGACGTCAAGGGCACTGGCGGATCGCCGTCCGGCGCGCCACCGTCGGTCTCGTGACAACGAATGAACCGGAGTCGCTCTCCGCCGTCCAGGCCCTGGTGTTCGTCCGGCTCCCCGGACCCGACCGGGCGGGGTTCCGGCGGTTCCTGACCGGCGAATCCTCCGTTCGGGCCGCCTGGCAGGTCGTCGGCGACATCGACCTCGTACTGCACGTCTCGTGTCGGGACCTGCCCGAACTGGACCGGCTGATCACCACCATGCGGATCCGGGGCGGAGCGAGCGCCACCAGCACCCACCTCGTGATCGGCGCGGCAGGACAGCGCCCGACCGAACCGATTCCGGTGGAGGCGCACCCGACGAAGCAGTCCGGAACCGTGGTCCGGCGACGGTCGGCGGCACGGAACCGCCAGCGCGGAGACCTTCGGGTCGGATCGGGGACCGGACGATGACCCTGTCGGACATCATCCCGTCGTTGCGCTCCTCACTGCGTGCGCCCTTGACCGAGGTCTGGCCGGCGACGGCGGCCTGGGGCGAGCGCGGCGACCTGACCATCGGCGGGGTCGCGATGACGGCCGTGGTGGCCCGGCACGGAACGCCGACGTACGTGCTCGACGAGGCCGACGTACGGCAGCGGTGCCGCGACTATCTGACCGCGTTCGGTCCCGACGGTGTCGCGTACACCGCGAAGGCCCTGCTCAGTCGGGGCATCGTGCGGTGGCTCGCCGCCGAGGGGCTGCGGCTCTACGTCGGCTCCGCAGGTGAACTCCGGGTCGCCCTGGCCGCCGGATTCCCGTCCGACCGGATCGTCCTGTACGGCAGCGCGAAGACGCCGGAGGACCTCGAGGCCGCGTACACCGGCCGGGTCGGCACGATCGTCGTCGAGTCGCTCGGTGAGATCACCCGGCTGGCGGCGACCGCACCGCAGGGCCAGCGGGTCCTGCTGCGGGTGCTCGGGAGTGCGGAGCCGGCCGAGGGCACCGACTGCCGGTTCGGGCTGCGGATCGACTCCGGCGAGGCGGCGGCCGCCGTGGCCCGGATCGTCGCCCAACCCCGGCTGTCCCTGGTCGGAGTGGACTGTTCGGTGGGTCACCAGGTCAGCCGGTTCAGCGTGTACGAGCGCGAGGTGCGTGGCGTGCTGGAGTTCCTCGCCGAAATGCGGACCCGACACGGCGTCGAGCCGGCGGAGTTCAATCTCGGCGGTGGCCACGCCGTCGCCTACTCGGGCGGCGATCCGAGCCTCGCCCTGGCCGCCTTCGCCGGCCGGATCCGGTCCGTGTTGCGGCTGGCGGCGGATCGGCACGATGTTCCGGTTCCGCGGTTGACGGTGTCACCGGGTCGGGCCATCGTGTCCCGGGCCGGTATCACGCTCTACCACGTGGTGTCGGTGAACCGGGGCCCGGACGGGCACCTCCTCGTCGCCGTCGACGGCGGCATGACCGACTGTCCGTCGGGCGCGCTCTGCGGCGGCCGGCACAGCGCCGTGCTGTTCGGACGTACCACCTGTGCCGAGCCGGTGCGGGCCACCGTCGTCGGCCGGCACAACGACGCCGACGACGTGATCGTCCCGGCGCTGACGCTGCCGGCCGACGTACATCCGGGTGACCTGCTCGCGGTGGCCGGATCCGGGGCGTACCACCACTCCCGCGCCTCCAACTACCACCTGGTCGGCCGCCCGCCGCTGCTCAGCGCCCGGGACGGCCGGATCAGCACCCTGGTACGCCGGGAGTCCTCCGACGACATGCTGCTGCGCGACGTGGACGAACGGGAAGCGGCCTGACTGGACGGGAACCCGTCAGGCGGCGCTGCGGCCACGGCTCGCCGGCCACAGCCGCAGCGCCGCCGCGAGCAGCAGCCCGACGCCGACCGTCACCAGCACGGCGGCCACGACGTCGATGAGATAGTGCTCGCCCAACAGCACCCGACTGGCCGCCACGAGCAGCACGGCGGTGACCGCCGTCGCCGCCGTCGGCACCCGCCAGCCGCGGGACAGGGGTCGGGACACCAGCACCGTGGTGAGGGCGGCGGCGGTCACGACGACGGCATGCCCGCTCGGATACGTCCAGTCCGTCGCGACGACGGGGGGACCCGGCCGCTGGAACACCGCCTGCAGCAGCATCGGGGTGAGGCAGCCGACCAGCAGCACCAGGTGCCGGATGGCGTACCCCACCGCCCGTCGCCGACCCCGTACCACCAGCTGACCGAAAGCGATCAGTAGCATGGCCAGGGTGGCCAGGGTGCCCGCGCCACTGACCACGGTGGCCAGACCGGCGAGGCCTCCGTCGGCCGGGGCGTACAGGTTCGCCAGGATCCAGGCGTCCAGCGGTGGCACCCGGTCGTGCATCAGCCCCCCGGCCAGCAGGACGGCGGCGACGGCGGTGGTCCCCGCCACGATCACGGACCGGCGCTGGCCGGCCGGTGGACGGGCCGGCACCAGATCGGTGTGCGTCAGCATGAGGACAGTCTGGGCGACGTGTCGGCGGGCTCGCCTCCCGTGCTGCCCTGAGATCTCCCCGATCTACCGACTCCTGCATCCCTCCGGGGACGGAATCGGCGACCGGGACGACTCGTACACGCCGACCCGGGCGCCGGAGCGAGACAGCAACGCACCACCCCTGGTAACGTCGGCGACACTCGGCGTCGACGGAGCGGTCCCACCGTGCCACGAGTCGCCGGTTCCTTGTAGGCAGTTGATCGGACAGGGAGTTGTCGCTGCCCACATGAGGCTTCCACTTCTCTTCACGCTGCGGGTACACCCTGACCCGGTTGCGCCAGTTGCGATCCGAATGCCGGGGGTGTCGAAGTGACAAGTCAGGTGGACGTCGAGCAGAGCTATCCACTCTCGTCGGTCCAACGTGGCGTCCTCCGCCAGGTTCTCGCCGAACCGAGCCCGGGCCCCGGCCCGACCCCGACGAGCTATCTCGAACAGGTACGTCTCATCGTCCGCGGCCGGCTGCGGGTGCCCGACTTCCAGCTCGCCTGGAGCCGGGTGATCGCCCGCCACGCCACCTTGCGGACCGGGTTCGTCTGGCACGGACTCGAGGAGCCGGTACAGGTCGTCGTGCCGACGGCACCGGCACCGGAGTGGTACGTCGAGGATCTGCGGACCATGCGGGCCTGCCAGCGTCGACGCGGCCTGGCGGAGTTCCTCGCCGCCGACCGGGCCCGGGGGTTCGCGCTGACCGCTCCGCCGCTGTCCCGGTTCACCCTGCTCCGGGTGTCCGAAACCGAGCACCTGTTCGTGTGGACCGCGCATCACCTGGTCATCGACGGATGGAGCTTCCCGATCCTGCTCCGGGAGGCGCTTGAGGAGTACCGGGCGGCGATCGATGGCCGGGATGCCGGACTGCCGACACCGGCACCGTTCCGGGAGCATGTCGCCTGGTTGGCCAGCCGCGACCTCACCGGCGCGGAGGAGTTCTGGCGCACCGAGCTGGCCGGGCGGTCCGCGCCGACGCCACTTCCGACCGACCAGCCGGACGGGCCCGAGGACGAGTTCGGTACGCCCGATGCCTCCCCCTCGGCGCCGGTGGCCGGGGCGACAGCGGGGCCAGGGACGGCAGCGGAGCCAGGAGCGACAGCAGGGCCGGGGACGACAGCAGGGCCGGGGACGACAGCCGAGCCAGGAGCGACAGCGGTGTCCCGGCCGGTGGAGGTGCCCGGGTCGAGGGGTCGGTTCTGGCCGGGTGACAGGTCCGGGCTGGCCGACGTACCCGGGCCCACGGGCGCCCCGGGGCCGGCGAACGTGTTCGGGCCGGCCGACGCGATCGGGCCCGGGGCCGCGTCCGCGGTGGCGGACCCGTTCGCCGAGCACCGCGTCGAATGTAGCGGCGACGACACCGCACGGCTGCACGAGACCGCCCGCCAGCAGCGGATCACCCTGGAGACCGTGCTGCACGGATGCTGGGCCTGGCTCCTGTCGACGCACAGCGGGGAGACCGACGTCGTCTTCGGCGCCACGGTGTCCGGCCGACGGGCGGAGGCCGTGGAGTCGCAGAACATGGTCGGGCCGCTCGTCAACATGCTGCCGGTCCGGGTGAGGATCCACCCCGAGCAGCCCGTCGGCGCCTGGCTACGACAACTGCAACAGCATCAGGCGCTGTCCCGCCCGTTCGACCACGTACCGCTGGACCGGATCCAGGCCTGGACCGGGACGCCTCCCGGTTCGCCGCTGTTCGAGACGTTGGTCGACTTCGAGAACTACCCGGTCGACAACGACCTGTTCACCGGTACGAGCGACGCGTCGACCCTGTCGATGCGGTTCGAGGGCCGGTGGTCGTCATCGCACCATCCGCTGACCCTGCTCGTCGTACCGGGCGAACGGCTCGGTCTGCACATCACGTACGACCGACGCCGTGTCCGGCAGGCAACGGTCGAACACCTGCTCGCCCAGCTGACGGTCCTGCTCGTCCAGTTCGCCGCCGATCCGGAGCGCCCACTGTCCGAGCTGTCCCTGCCCGGTCGCGAGCACGGCCCAGCGGTGTAGTTCCCCGCTCCGCCTGCCGGACCGTGAGCGGGTCTTACGGTCGGCCTTACAGCGCCGAGACGACCTTCGGTCGGCGCCAGAGCAGCGCGATGAGGACGAGGGTGATCAGTGCGCCCGGCACGAGGCTCGCCCTGATCCAGGTGTCCGTGATCAGGGCGAAGACGAAGAACCTGCCGATGAACTGGATGGCGAGCAGGGCGGTCAACAGCGCCCGACGCCAGCCCCGGTCGAATCGCGATCCCAGCGCCAGCCAGGCGTACGCGATGCCGAAGCTGAGGTGGAAGCCGTGCTCGACGCCGACCTCGTACGGCGGGGTGACCAGCGCGTACAGGTGCTCCAGCACCAGCACCCACAGCAGGATGGTGGCCGGGTCGCGCCGGGCACGGGCTGCCGCCGGGCGGTCTGACGGGCCGGACGGAACGGTGACGCTCGCACTTTCACGCACGGGGCAGTCTCCTCGAATTCATCCCGGGAAGGGCCGACTGAGATCTTCTCAAGTGAGAGTATCTTGCTCGCGCCCTAGGATCCAGGCATGAACGCCGCGCGATCCCGATCCGACGCGTCCCCGCTGGCCTTCCTGCCCAGGGACGTCGCCACCGGCATGCTGATCAGCACGGTGCACCGACGCTGCCAGAAGCTACTCAACGACGCGCTGCGCCCGCTCGGGATCGAGGAGCGGCACTTCGCCACCATGGCCGTACTGGACAGCCGGGGGCCGCTCACCCAGCGTCAACTCACCGACCTGCTCGACCTCGACAAGTCATCGCTGGGCCGGATCGTCGACGAGCTCGAGCGGCAGAACCTGGCCGAACGCCGGGCCGTACCCGGGGACCGTCGTGCCCACGCCGTCCATCTGAGCACGCAGGGCCGGCAGCGGGTGAGCGAGGCGCAGCAGATCGCCGGCCAGGTGGGGCAGCAACTCTTCGGACACCTTCCGCCGGAGATCCGCCGAGCCCTCGACGGCGCGCTGCGGCAACTGCTCCCCCCACCCGGCACCGACGGCACCCCGAAGTGACGGCGCCGGGTCTGCGAGGCGACGGTGTCGGCACGGCGCAGGAGCCGGCGCGGCGATGATATGAACCCTCGGAGCGCGGGTCAGCGCAGTCCCGCCGCCAGCCGGTCGCGCACCTCCTGCGACGCCTTCGCCGGGGAGCCCGCGTCGAAGGGCGGCTGCGGGTCGTACTCGATGGCGAGCTGGATGGCCTCGGCGGTGGTCCGGTCGGCGAGGGTCGCGGCGAGGGTGAGCGCCATGTCGAGCCCGGCGGAGACGCCGGCGGCGGTCATCAGTCTGCCGTCGCCGACCACCCGCTGCGGGGTGTAGGTCGCACCGAACGAGGTCAGCACGTCCGCCCGCCTCCAGTGCGTGGTGGCGGTACGCCCCCGCAGCAGCCCGGCGGCACCCAGCAGCAGCGATCCGGTGCAGACGGAGGTCGTCCACCGGGTGCCCTCGTGCATCCGGCGGATCCAGTCCAGCAGCGGTCCGCCCTCGACGTGCTCGTCGACGCCGGGGCCGCCGGGCACGACCAGCACGTCGCAGGAGTCGATCTCGGCCAGCGTGGCATCGGCGACAAGGGCGAGGCTGCCGGCACTGTTCCGGACCGGCCCGGCACCGGCCGCGACGAAGACCACCTCGGCACCGGGCAGGAGCTTGAGTACGTCGTACGGGCCGACCGCGTCAAGCGCGGTGAACCGGTCGAAGAGCGGAAGAACGATGCGCATCGAGGGCTCCGTAGGCTCAGGCGAAGTGGTGGCGGTACTGGCCGGGGGTGACCCCGATGGTGCGTTTGAACCGCCGGTGCAGGGTCTCGACGGTGCCGAAGCCGCATCCCCGGGCGATCGCCCCGACCGGGACGTCGGTGCTCTCCAACAGTCGTCGGGCAGCCTCGACCCGGACGGATTCCACGTACGCGGCCGGGGTCTGCCCGGTCTGCGCGGTGAACGTCCGGGCGAAGTGCCGTTCGCTCATCCCGGCCCGGTTGGCGAGGGCCGGCACGCTCAGGTCCTCGGTGAGGTGGTCGGCGATCCACACCTGGACCTGCCGCAGCGGGTCGTGCACCGGACGCTGTGCGGCCAGTTGCGTACTGAACTGGGACTGGCCGCCGGGGCGCTGGACGAACATGACGAGGCTGCGGGCGATGGCCCGGGACGTCTCGGCGCCCCTGTCCTGCTCGACCAGCGCGAGCGCGAGGTCGATCCCCGCGGTGACCCCGGCGGAGGTCCAGACGCCGTCGGCGTTTACGAAGATCGGGTCGGGTTCGACCGTCACCGCCGGATACCGCCGGGCCAGTTCGGCGCAGCTTCCCCAGTGGGTGACCGCCCGCCGGCCGTCGAGCAGACCGGCCTCGGCCAGCAGGAACGCGCCGCTGCACACGGCGGCGACCCGTCCGGAGCGGGTGGTGGCGGCGGCGATCCAGTCAATGAGCCGGCGGTCGGCGCAGGCCTGTGTCCGCCCCGGCCCGCCGACCACCACGAGCGTGTCGATCCGGCCGCCGGCGAACTCGTCGATGGTCGCGTCGGGGGTGATGCCCAGGCCGCCGCTGGCCCGGACGGAACCGACGGTCCCGGCCACCGTCTCCAACTCGTACCCCGGCGCCAGCCGGTTGGCCTGCACGAACACCTCGTGCGGGCCGGACAGGTCGAGGATCTGGAAACCCGGGAAGATCACGAAGACGACGCGGTGACTGTCCACCGGACCATCGTTTCCGGCACCGGCCCTGGCGGCAATGACACGCTACTGACGATTTCCGCCATCCCCGTCGGGGAACACTGCCGGCCACCGTGACGACCTGGCACGCCGTCCGGTGGGCCCGCAGTTCCCCCATGTTCCCCGCGACATCGGCTGGCCCCGGCCGGTGGCGCCCTGCTCACCTGGGCCTGGCCCGGGTTCATCCCGCATCCGTGGCGGGCGGTTCGCCGGCTGCCGAAGTCGAGCCGTGACCGCCGGCTGTCCGGCCGCGCATCCCAGCATCTGATCGGAGCGGTTCCGCCGACGAGCCGACAAACGGTCAAGATCTCGTTCCGGAATGGCAGTGGTCAGACCTCCGAACGGCCGATTCCGGATCGCGGCGACTGGAGCAAACAGTCGCGACCGCACCCCCGGCGGAGCGTCGACCGATCCATCACGCGCTTGTTACCAGCGCATTTCGCGGTCAGTTAGCCGATCCCGACCTTGATAACGGTCGGATCACGAGGACTTCCCAACCCGTACGGCCCTCACGTACGGTCCCGGAAAGGCAGGAGGTCAGACCTCCATCCTCATGCCTCTGAGCGTGCCGAGGTGAGCTGCTAGTGCAGGAACGTGCTTCCCGCTATGCGGGATACCGATCGTTTGACTATCTGACCCCGCAGGTCGACTTCAAGGTGTTCGACCTCGCGCCACAACTCGGTCGGGTCCCCGAACATGATCTCGGCCTGACCGACGCCCAGCGCGACCGGGTATCCCGGCTGCTGCGCGACCACTCCGCGATCTCACTGCACGAACACCCGAAGATCCTGCCGGCCGACGTCACGCAGCTACGTGACTACAACCGCACCGGACGCAACTCCTTCGGCTTCGAGGGACTGGCCCGGTCCGGCATGACCGCGGTGTTCGACAACTTCATGAACGGCACCGGCTGCGTGACCAGCGAGGCCGCCTGGAAGTGGGACGACGTCATCTACGACATCGGCCTGCGGTTCGCCGACGTCGCCAAGCAGGACTACGTCGTGCTGGCCACCACCCTGGAAGAGATCTTCACCGCCAAGCGGAACGGCCAGCTCGCCCTGGTGGCCGGGCTGGAGGCGGCCACGATGATCGAGAACGAGCTGGACCGGATCGACATCCTGTACGGCTTCGGCGTCCGCCAGATGGGCATCGCGTACAGCCAGGCCAACATGCTCGGCTCCGGCCTGTCCGAGGAGCGCGACGGCGGGCTGACCCATTTCGGCCGGCGCGCCGTCGACCGGATGAACAAGCTCGGCATCGCCATCGACGTCTCGCACTCCGGTGACCAGACCAGCCTGGACGTCATCGAGGCCAGCCGGGTACCGGTCTTCATCACCCACGCCGGGGCCCGCTCGGTGTGGGACACCCCCCGGATGAAACCGGACGACGTGATCCGGGCCTGCGCCGACCGTGGCGGTGTGATCGGCATCGAGGCCGCCCCGCACACCACGCTCTCGCAGGAGCATCCGCACCACTCGATCGAGTCGGTGATGGACCACTTCGTCTACTGCGTCGACCTGGTCGGCATCGACCATGTCGCGTTCGGACCGGACACCAACTTCGGTGACCACGTCGGCCTGCACGACACCTTCACCGGACACCTGGCGATCGGCAAGGCGCACGGCGCGGTCGCGCACCCCCGGGTGCCGTACGTGTCCGGGATGGAGAACCCGGCCGAGTGTTTCAGCAACATCGTCGGCTGGCTGGTGAAGCACGACTACTCCGATGACGAGATCGCCAAGGTCATCGGCGGCAACATCATTCGCGTTCTTCGGGAGGTTTGGTGAGCAAGTCAATCAACGGCCGCGCCCGTCGCTGGCGGGCCGCCGTCGCGCTCGGCGCGGCGGCCGCGCTCGGCCTGTCCGGGTGCGGGCTCAACGAGGACAACGGAGCCTCCGGCGACGGTGCCGCGGGTGACACGGTGCTGCGGATCGGCACCACGACCGACGTGTCGAACTTCAACCCGCTGCAGTCGCTGAGCAAGACCGACTCCTGGATCCTCAACGCGATGTACCCGCACCTGCTGCGGATCGACGCCAACGCCAAGAAGGCGCCGGAGCTGGCCAAGGACTACACGTACGAGAACGACGGCAAGACCGCCGTGTTCCACCTGCGCGACGACTTCACCTGGACCGACGGCAAGCCGGTGGTGGCCGACGACGTCAAGTTCAGCGCCGAGTCGATCATGAAGTACAAGCTCGGCAACGTCGCCGCCAAGCTCACCTGGGTCACCTCGATCGAGGCGCCGGACGCCACCACGGTCAAGTTCAACCTCTCCCAGCCGTACGCGCCGTTCGCCGAGGGCGTCGGGTTCTGGATGTCGGTCGTGCCGAAGCACGTCTTCGAGGGCGCCGGTGACCTGTCGAAGTTCGCCAACGACTCGAACTGGGTCGGCGCGGGTCCGTTCGTGCTGGAGAGCGCCACCAAGGGCCAGCGGTACGTGATGAAGCGCAACGACAAGTACCCGCTGGCGCCCGGCGGCAAGCCGGCGGTCAGCAAGGTGGAGTACCGGCTCTACCCGGACGTGAACACGATGATGCTGGCGCTGCGCAACGGCGACATCGACCTGATGGGCACCCCGGTCCCGGCGTCGGCCGCGAAGACCTTCGAGAGCGACTCGAAGATCAAGATGACAAAGGTCGGCGCGCTCGGCTTCGCCCACCTGACCTACAACATGAACAACAAGGACCTGGCCAAGCAGGAGGTCCGGCAGGCGTTGTCGATGGCGATCGACACCAAGTCGATCATCTCCTCGGTGCTCCAGGGTGACGCGCAGCAGATGTCCGGCCCGATCTCACCGATCTTCGCCGACTACGACAACACCGAGATCCAGCCGTACCCGTTCGACCCGGCCGGGGCGAAGGCCAAGCTGACCGCCGCGGGCTACAAGGACGGGAACGGCGACGGGCTCTTCGACGGCCTGGAGCTGGGCGTGGCCTGCGACCAGTCCAACGCCAACATCACCCGGGTGGTGCAGCTGTTCCGGGAAAGCGCCGCGAAGGCCGGAATCAAGCTGGAGAACGAGTGCGTGGAGCGGAACACGTTCCTGTCCCGCACCAAGGACGGCAAGTACGACATCGACGCGTCGCAGTGGGGCGTCTTCGACAACCCGATGGACCAGCTCCGCAGCACCTACCTGTCCAGCAACCCGGGCGGGATCAACTACAACCTGCTCAAGTCTCCCGAGATCGACCAGCTGATCAACGACGCGGCGGGTACCACCGATCCGGCGGCCTTCGCCACCAAGATCAAGAACATCGACAAGGTGGTGCACGAGCAGGCGTACCTGACCCCGCTGTACGTGGAGAACTTCCAGTTCGCCTACAACGCCAGCAAGTTCGGCGGCTTCGAGGCATCGCCGTCCGACCTGCTCGGCATGGTCACCGCGTACTCGCTGGCCCAGGTGAAGCCGGTCGGCTGACCGGCTCCTAGAGAGAAGGGAGGGGGTCCCCCGTGGCACGCTTCGTGCTCAACCGGGCGCTGAAGGCCGTACTGACCATCTGGATAGCGATCACCGCGACGTTCTTCCTGCTCCGGTTACTTCCGGGGGACCCCACGACCCTCATGGTCGAGGGCGACATGACGCCGGAGATGCGGGCGGCGCTGCTCAAGACGTACGGCCTGGACCAGCCGCTGCTGGAGCAGTACGTCTCGTACCTGCGCGAACTGCTGCACGGCAACTTCGGCATCTCGTTCCGGCAGATCCAGCCCGTCACCGACATCCTGCTCGACCGGCTGCCCTGGACCCTGCTGCTCGCCGGGGTGGCGTTCCTGCTCACCATCGCCGTCGGCATCCCGATCGGGGTGTACGCGGCGGCGCACCGGGGCCGCTGGCCGGACAAGCTGCTCCAGGGATTCGGCATCGGCGGGCACGCGCTCTTCGTGCCCAGCGTGGCGATGCTGCTGCTGGTGTACCTGGGCGCCAAGCTCGGCTGGTTCCCGATCGGCGGTGCGATCGACCCGGACACCCGGGGCGCGGCGGCCTACCTGAGCCTGGCGCATCATCTGGTGCTTCCGGTGGCGTCGCTGGTGCTGGTGCAACTCGGCCCGTACGCGCTGACGCTGCGGACCAACCTGATCGACGTCCTCGGTGAGGACTACATCCGGGCGGCCCGGGCCCGGGGCCTGTCCGGCCGGCGTCGACTGTGGAAACACGCCCTGCGCAACGCGATCCTTCCGGCCCTGACCCTGATGGGCCTGCAACTCGGCACCCTCGTCGGCGGCGCGGTGCTCACCGAGACCGTGTTCGCGTACCCCGGGGTCGGCCGGCTCATCTACGAGGCGGTCGGGCAACGCGACTATCCCGTCCTGCAAGGAGCGTTCATCATGCTCGCCATCACCGTGGTGGTCGCCAACGCGCTCACCGACCTGCTGTACGCGGTACTCAACCCTCGGATCCGGCTATGAGTAGCCCGCTGGTGACGGACCCGGCCGCGGCGGCGGTCCCGGTCCAGGAGGTCGGGCCCGGTACCCGCTCGGCGTGGCGGACCTTCCTGCGCCAGCCGTCCGGGCTGCTCGCCGCCCTGGTCCTGGTGGTGATGGTGCTGCTCGCGGTCTTCGCCCCGCTGATCGCCGACGAACCCGGTGGAACCGGCGCGGACGTGCTGCGGGCCCCGTCCGGCGGGCACTGGTTCGGCACCGACGACCTCGGGCAGGACATCTTCGCCCAGGTGGTCTGGGGCACCCGGACCAGCCTGCTGATCGGGGTGGCCGCCTCGCTGATCGCGATCGTGCTGGGCACGGCGATCGGGCTCGCCTCGGCGTACTTCCGGCGGGTCGACGCGATCGGCACCGTGGTCACCGACGTCATGCTGGCGCTGCCCACCCTGCCCCTGATGATCATGTTGGCCGCGATCGTCAGCCCGAGCGTCTGGACGCTGACCGTGATCATCGGCGTCTTCGCCTGGCCCGAGGTGGCCCGGCTGATCCGCTCGCAGGGCCTGGTGGTCTCCGCGATGCCCTACATCGACGGCGCCCGGGTGCTCGGCGCCAGCGGCTGGCGGATCGTCACCCGGGAGATCATGCCGGCGGTGGTACCGCTGATCGTGGTCAGTGTGCTGCTGACCGCGTCCCGGGCGGTCATCTCCGAGGCCGGGCTGAGCTTCCTCGGCCTCGGCGACCCGGACGCCTGGTCATGGGGCCGGATCCTGCTCAACGCCCAGCGCAGCGGTGTGGTGGCCATCGCCTGGTGGCAGACCCTCTTCCCGTCGCTGGCGATCCTGCTGCTGGTACTCGCCGCGACGGTGGCCGGCATGCGCTTCAACGACATCCGCGACCCCCGCCGGAACGGAGGCTGACCAGTGCGTCTGCCCGACAGTTTCTACTCGACCGTACGTGCCCGGCTCGGCGACGCACTCGACGTACGCGGCCTCGACGGGTTCCTGGCCACCACCTCGGCCGACGTCGCGTTCCTCTCCGGCTTCTTCTACATCGCCACCGAACGACCGGTCTACCTGTGGATGCCCCGCGAGGGCGACCCGCTGCTGGTGATCCCCCGCCTCGACGAGGAGTACGCCGCCCAGCAGGGCGTCACGATCGAGACGGTCAGCTACTTCGAGTTTCCCGGGGTGGTGACCGCCGAGCAGACCCTCGGCGCGGCGCTGGCCAGCCGGAGACCGAAGCAGATCGGGGTGAGCGCCGGGCTGTCGATCGGGGCGTACCGGGCGCTGTCCCGGGCACTCGGCGGCAGCACGCTGGTCACCACCGACGCGGTGGCCAGGCTACGGCTCCGCAAGTTTCCCGAGGAGATCCCGTTCCACGAGGCGGCGGCACGGATCTGCGACGAGATGCTCGGCGCCGGCCGTGAACTGATCGCCGACGCACTGCGCCGGGGTACCGCACTCCCCCGCGAGGACGAGATCGCCCGGCACGTCATCGGCTACGGCACCGACCGGATGTACGCCGACTACGACCTGGTGGTCTACACCACCAAGCTGGCCGGCGGGCTGGTCTACGCCGGCCCGAACTCGGCGCTGCCGCACGGCCTGCCGACCCGGCGGCGGATCCGGCCCGGCGACACCCTGATCCTGTCCCTCGGCGCGGCCGTGGCGAGCCGGTTCGTGGAGAGCGAACGGACCTTCGTGGTCGGTGAGCCGACCGCCGAACAGCAGCGCTACTACGAGGCCGACCGGGAGGCGCAGGAGGTCGGCACCCAGGCGATGCGGGCCGGCCGGACCTGCGCCGAGGTCAACAAGACCTGTCTCGACGTGCTGCGCGGGCACGGGCTCGGCGACTTTATCCGGCACCGGCAGGGCCACGGCATCGGGTTGCAGAACCACGAGGCGCCCTGGGTGGAGGACGG
Organism: Plantactinospora alkalitolerans; assembly: GCF_015690345.1. Taxonomy (GTDB): domain Bacteria; phylum Actinomycetota; class Actinomycetes; order Mycobacteriales; family Micromonosporaceae; genus Plantactinospora; species Plantactinospora alkalitolerans. Next base: position 35,687 of record NZ_JADPUN010000228.1, read on the forward strand.
CGACGACACCGTGCTCGAGCCCGGGATGCTGCTCTCCAGCGAGCCCGGGGTGTACGTCCCGGGCCACGCCGGCTACCGGATCTCCGACACCGTCCTGGTGGAGGAGAACGGCCCGCGCCGGCTGACCGGCTATCCGCGCGATCTCGCATCCAACATCATCGAGGAGGTCCGATGACGATCGGAAGTCCGACGAACTTTTCGGGTCGGCTGCACATCAACGGTGCCGAGTTGGTGGTCGAGGCGTTCGGCCCCGAGGACGCACCGGCCATGATCGTGCACCACGGCGCGCCGGGACTCGGTTCCCGGTCCGAGCCGAAGCGCTCGTTCGGCCCGTTCGCGGACCGGTTCCGGGTGATCGTCTTCGACGCGCGGGGCTCCGGCGAGTCCAGCGACGACGAGCCGTTCACCCACGAACAGTGGGTCGCCGACGTGGACGCCATCCGGGCGCACTTCGGCTACGAGCGGATCGTGATGGCCGGCGGCTCGTACGGCGGGTTCATCGCCCTGGAGTACGCCATCGCGCACCCCGAGCGGGTCGCCGCGCTGGTCCTGCGGGACACCGCCCCGGACACCGCGCACGACCACCTCGCCGTGGAGCGGGCGAAGAGCACCGACCGGACCGTCATTCCACAGTGGGCCATCGACCGGATCGGCACCGGCCGGTTCGAGAGCAACGACCAGCTCCGGGAGTACTGGAAGGCGATCCTGCCGCTCTACGACCACCAGCACGACCCGGCCAAGGACGCCGCGAGGCTCGCGGCGACCCGGTTCCACTACCGGACCCACAACGCCGCGTTCGGGCAGAACATGCCGAGGTACGACCTCAAGCCGAAACTTCCGACGATCACCTGCCCGACCCTGGTGACCGTCGGCCGGCACGACTGGCGTACCCCGGTGGCCGCCTCGCAGGTCATCGCCGACCTGGTCCCCGACGCCCGGCTGGTGGTCTTCGAGCACTCCGGCCACTCGCCGCAGTTGGAGGAACCGGAGCTGTTCCAGCGGACCGTCCGGGACTTCCTCGATTCGGCCGGGATCCGGTAATGGCCCTGCTGGAGGTCGAGGACCTGCGGGTCAGCTTCCCCGGGCCCGGCGGCGACGCGACCGCCGTGCACGCGGTCAACGGGGTGTCGCTGGAGCTGGAGCCCGGGCGGACGCTGGCGATCCTCGGCGAGTCCGGCTCGGGCAAGAGCGTCACCGCCCAGGCGGTGATGGGCATCCTCGACGTGCCGCCCGCCCGGGTCGCCGGCTCGGTCCGGCTACGCGGACGGGAGCTGCTCACCCTCGCGCCGAAGCAACGCGACCGGGTCAGCGGCGAGGAGATCGGCATGGTCTTCCAGGACGCGATGGCCGCGCTCAACCCGGTCTTCACCGTCGGTGACCAGCTCAGCGAACTGCTCCGGGTACGCCGGGGAATGTCCCGGTCCGGTGCCCGGCGACGCGCGGTCGAACTGATCGACCGGGTGCACATCCCGGCCGCCAAGGACCGGGCCCGGGACTATCCGCACCAGTTCTCCGGCGGGATGCGTCAACGCATCATGATCGCCCTGGCGATCGCGCTGGAGCCGGACGTGCTGATCGCCGACGAGCCCACCACCGCGCTGGACGTGACCGTGCAGGCGCAGGTGATGGAACTGATCGCGGAGATCCAGCGGGACAGCGGGATGGGGCTGCTGCTGATCACCCACGATCTGGGCGTGGTCGCCGAGGTCGCCGACGACGTCGCGGTGATGTACGCCGGCCGGATCGTCGAACGGGCCACCGTGGAGCAGATCTTCGCCGGCCCGGCCCATCCGTACACCGAGGGTCTGCTCGCCTCGATGCCCCGGATCGACCGGCGCGACGAGGAGTTGTACGCCATTCCCGGCAGCCCGCCGAACCCGGCCCGGCTGCCCAGCGGCTGCCCGTTCCACCTTCGCTGTCCCCGGGCCGACGACGTCTGCCGGGCCACGCTGCCCGCGCTGGAACCGCTGCCCGCCGGCCGCGCCAGCGCCTGCCACCACCGGGAGGAGTTGCTGCATGTCAGCCACTGACGAGCGGGTACTCCGGGTCGAGAACCTGGTCCGGCACTTCCCGGTCAAGGGTCGGCTTCCGTTCACCTCCGGCGGCGTGGTCAAGGCCGTCGACGGGGTCTCCTTCGACCTGCGCCGAGGCGAGACCCTCGGGGTGGTCGGCGAGTCCGGCTGCGGCAAGAGCACGCTGGCCCGGATGCTGGTCGGGCTGGAGCGGCCGACCTCCGGCGAGGTGCGCTTCGGCGACGCGGTGGTGCACGCGGCCCGGGGCCGGGACCTGCGGGCCCTGCGCCGGCGGATCCAGATCGTGCTCCAGGACCCGTACACGTCGCTGAACCCCCGGCGGACGGTACGGGAGATCCTGCTCCAGCCGTTCGAGATCCACCCCGACGCGCTGGACCGGAAGCGCCGGCTGGACCGGATCCGGGAACTGCTCGACCTGGTCGGCCTCGACCCCAGCGTGCACCTCGACCGGTACCCGCACCAGTTCTCCGGCGGGCAGCGCCAGCGGATCGGCATCGCCCGCGCGCTGGCCCTGCAACCCGACGTGATCGTCTGCGACGAGCCGGTTTCCGCGCTCGACGTCTCGGTCCAGGCCCAGGTGGTGAACCTGCTGGAACGACTACAGCGGGAACTGGGCGTGGCGTACGTCTTCATCGCCCACGACCTGTCGGTGGTCCGGCACATCTCGGACCGGGTCGCGGTGATGTACCTCGGCAAGCTGGTGGAGAGCGGCCCCGAGGCGACGCTGTACGACGCACCGGCCCATCCGTACACCAAGGCACTGCTGTCGGCGGTGCCGGTGCCGGAACCGGTCGGCCGGGGCGACCGGCGACGGATCCTGCTCGCCGGTGACCCGCCGAGTCCGGTCAACCCGCCGTCGGGCTGCCGGTTCCGGACCCGCTGCTGGCAGGCCACGGAAACCTGTGCCACCACCGAGCCCCCGCTGGCCGGCGACGAGCGTGCGGTCGCCTGCCACTACCCGCTGGCCGCTTGACGCCGCCCACGGCACCCCACGACCACCGTCCCGCATTAAGGAGAGAGCTTTGCTGCAAGAACCCGCGTCCCGGTACCAGGGCCACAAGTCCTACTCGTACCTGGAGCCACATGCCGACTACCGGGTCTTCGACCTGGCCGCAGAGGTCGGCCGGGTGCCCGAACACGACCTCGGGCTCACCGGCGCGCAGCGGCAACGGGTCACCCGGCTGCTGGCCGAGCACATCGCGATCTCCCTGCACGAGCACCCGGTCATCCTGCCCGAGGACGTCCGCGAGCTGCGGACCTACAACCGGACCGCCCGGCAGCGGACCGGTTACGAGGGGCTGGCCCGGTCCGGCCTTACCGCCGTCTTCGACAACTTCATGGCCGGCGCCTCCTGCGTGACCAGCGAGAACGGCTGGAAGTGGAACGACCTGATCTACGCCCTCGGGATGCGGATGAGCGACCTCTACAAGCAGGACTACGTCACGCTGGCCACCTCGCTGGCCGACATCCGGGCGGCGAAGCGGGACGGCCGGCTCGCCCTGGTCGCCGGGCTGGAGTGCAGCAGCCCGATCGAGAACGAACTCGACCGGATCGACATCCTGTACGGCTTCGGCGTCCGGCAGCTCGGCATCGCGTACAGCCAGGCGAACATGCTCGGCGGTGGGCTATCCGAGGCCCGGGACGGTGGGTTGACCCACTTCGGCCGGCGCTCGGTGGACCGGATGAACAAGCTCGGCATCGCGATCGACATCTCGCACTCCGGCGACCAGACCTGCCTGGACGTCATCGAGGCCAGCCAGGTACCGGTCTTCATCACCCACGCCGGCGCCCGCTCGGTCTGGAACATCTCCCGGATGAAGCCGGACGACGTGATCCGGGCCTGCGCCGAACGGGGCGGGGTGATCGGCATCGAGGCCGCCCCGCACACCACCCTGTCCGAGGCCCATCCGGAGCACTCGCTCGAGTCGGTGATGGACCACTTCGTCTACTGCGTCGACCTGGTCGGCATCGACCACGTGACGTTCGGCCCGGACACCATGTTCGGCGACCACGTCGGGGTGCACAAGGTGTACGCCGGCAACTACGGCAAGGACGCCGGCAACAAGCCGGCGCACCCCCGGGTGGAGTACGTCTCCGGAGCGGAGAACCCGGGCGAGGCGTTCGGCAACATCGTCGGCTGGCTGGTCAAGCACGACTACTCGGACGACGAGATCGCCAAGGTCGTCGGCGGGAACACCATCCGGGTACTGGAGCAGGTCTGGTAAGGACGGGTCACGGCGGAACGACGGCACCCGTGCGCAGATCGGTCGGACGGGTGTCCAACTACTACACTCCGTACGCCGAGTTCGGCAGTCAGGGCGCAGCCCAGCGGTCGATCGAACGCGGTGGCGGCGTGGAGCGGGAAGGTGGAAGTGATGGCTCGGCGCGAAACCGCGTTGCAGGCCGCGCAAGGTCAACTGCGCGACCTGATCGGTAGCGAGTTCCTGACCGGCGACAAGCTGCCCAACGAGCGGGAACTGGCCGACCGGTTGGCGGTCAGCCGGGCCACCGTACGGGAGGTCCTCGGCCAGCTCGCCGCCGAGGGCGTACTGACCCGGACCTGGGGGGTCGGCACCTTCGTACGCGAGCCCGCCGAGCGGGTGCCGGTGTCGATCGGCGACGTCACCGCCCTGCGGGACCGGATCACCGCCACCGGGCACCGCCCCGCGCTCCAGGACGCGGCGGTGAGCCGCGCCTCCTGCCCGGACGACTGCGCCAAGATCCTCGGGTTGCCGGTCGGTTCGCCGGTGTGGCGGGTCGACCGGCTCTTCGCCGTCGACGGCGTCGCCGCCGCCTGGATCCGGGATCACCTGCCGCTCAGCGTCGGCGACCGTCACCTCGACCCGTCCGGCCTGGTCAGCATCGACCTGGACATGTTCGAGTTCCTGGCCGACGCGACCGGGATGCCGGTACGGCGGGCCGAGATCGAATTCGTCGCCGTACTCGCCGACGAGGAGGCGGTCGACCGGCTCGGGGTGCCGATCGGGCATCCGCTGGTCAACGCGACCCAGATCGGCTACAACGCCGAGGACACCGCCCTGTTCCACGGTCACATCATGGTCCGGACCGACGTACTGACCCTGCGGATCACCCGGGGCGCGTAGTCGGACGTGACCGTCGGGGGGTGACCGTC
>NZ_JADPUN010000036.1 GCF_015690345.1 Plantactinospora alkalitolerans
ATCATGTCGTCGATCTTCACGTACAGTGCGGTCAAGAGGGTGTCCAGGTCTTGCGTCACAACATGATCTTGGATGCCCTCTCCTCATGCCCGGACATCGACCCCAGACTTCGGAACTACTCGTCTAGACATCAGGCAGGGGATCCACCGATCACCGAGGGCACCCCCGCAGGACTAGCACCAAGACGCTGACCAGGATCGTCGCCAGGACGCCGAGATCGAAACCGAGGATGCTGCGGTCACGGCACTCCGGCCCGCCGGCCCGCGCTGCCGGCCATGACCACGGTCCCGACGCAACCAGTACAGCAGCCGGAGACCGTACGCGCGGTGCAGACTCGCTACAACCAGGACCGCCGTGCCCCACCATCGGTGCCGGCCCCGGGACGACCACATCCGCGAAGACGGCAAGAAGGACATGTCCCAACCCGGCGACGACGAGCCCCAAAGGACAGATTAGGATCCGGCGGCCTGGTCCCGGCGCCGAGGGCGCGGTAGCGGAAGGAGTACCTCGATGGGAACTCGCTGGCATGCCTCAAGGGCGCTGACGGCGGTCGTCGTCTCACTTGCCCTAGCCCTCAACGGCTGCGGGCTCTCGGGCAGGGCCGACGGGCGACCCATGCCCGTCGAGACCACCTCGAGGCAGCTCACCCCACTGGAGAAGCTGGCGGAGTCGGCGGCGCGGATGAACTTTACGACCATCGGGGTCTCGATGCGTGCGCCGGGAATGACTTCGGAGGCCAGGCTGGATCCGGTCGGACGGAAGGGCACCATGCGGATGGAACTGGACCAGAGCGACGGCGAGACCCTGGTGGTCGAGCTGATCCGGACGGAACAGGACCACTACATAAGGTTGTCTGGCCTGCCGGGACTGCCACGGAAGTGGATGCGGACGCCGGCTGAGGGCGTCACGAAGGATGGTGCGCTGGATTTCATGCCGGAGGACGACCCAAGCGGTGCCGTCACCCTGGTGAGGAGCATCGTTGACGCGAAACGGGACGGCGGGCACACCTTTCTCGGCACCATCGACCTGACCAGGTCGAGGCGTGTCGGCGGGCGGGCGCCTAACGAGTTCACCGAGCGGATGACCGCGGTTCCGTTCGAGGTCTTCACCGAACCTCAGGGCCGATGGAGCTGGATCGAGATCGACGTGCCGAGCGTCGTGCCGGAGCTGGCCATGGTCAGGTTCAGTTACCACAGTTGGGGAGAGCCGGTGACCGTCCAAGCGCCACAGCCCGGGGAGATCGACGACGCCCCACGGGCGCTTCTCGAGGACTTTGTCGAGGCATGACCTGGCCCGCTGCTGCCGGTCCTCGCCTTCCCCGTACGCCTGTCCGCCTTCGTCGCCGGAGTCAAGGCCGCCACCGTCGTCCGCTGACCGACCCGTTCTAACCGGCGCCGTCGGCCTCCGGCCAGGGGGCATCCGCCCTCGCCTTCGACCTCACCTGGACCGGTCGTGAATCAGGAGCGTGTCGCGCGGCTGTCGGCGGTCATGAGGCGGATGCTGAGTTGTGAGCCCAGTTCGCTGAAGCCGAGGGCTGGGGCCACTCGTCGTGACGCTTCGGGACGAGCCCGCCACTGGGGTAGCAGGTCGGCCTCCAGCGCGGCGACGGCTGCGGCGGCGACGACGCGTGCGAGCCCTCGTCCGCGTTCGGCTGGGGCTGTCAGCACGCTGAGGTGAGCCGTGTTGCCGGGCCAGGCGCGGTAGCCGGCTGCCGCGAGGATGTGCGATCCGCTACGCACCACGAACGCGGGTGATGTGATCTCCGCCAGGCCGGACTCGTCGGCGTCTTCGGTCGAAACCCGTGCGAGCAGCGTTCTCATGTCGGTGTGGTCGGCGGGGCTCGCCTGGACGGCACCGGGCTCGCCTGGACGAAAGCTGGCCGTGTCGCAGTAGGCCAGGGTCGCCGGGCCCAGAGTTTCGATTACCGGCAACCTGGCACATACGGCGCCGATGTCGGTCATGGCGGGGGCGGGGAGTCCGTTGAGAGCGTGCTGCACGATCTCGGCGACGCTGCGCTCAGGGGTGGTGGCGATAGCGGCGTTTCCCATGACGACGATGCTCACCCAGCCTGGCGGACACAGCAGCGACTGCGGGGAGACCGCCGCCTCGACGGCTGAGGCCGTGAAGGTGACCGGCGCCCCGGCCAGGGTGGCTTAGAGCCGCTGGACGCGTGCGAGGAGGGCATCGTCGGACACGGCTCACATGGTCGCAAGCAGGTGGCCGTGCACCACCGAGGATCCATCACGGATCTGGTCGTGGCCGCCGGTCACCCGGCAGTTCTGGAACACCCTGGGTGCCATCACGCCCGATGGTGGACAATCGACGCGCCCAACCACCAATGTCATTGGGGAGGTCCATCATGGTTGACCCGGCCGGCGCTCAGTGGCGTAAGAGCACTCGCAGCGGGAGCAACGGCGGCGACCGCGTCGAGGTCGCCACCACCCTGACCGGCGTCGTCACCGTCGTCCGCTGACCGAACCGCGCCAACCAATGTCATCGCGGCGGATCATCTGGACCACCGATAGACGACCGAGCGGGGAGTATGCGTGCCGTCACTTCGGATAGCTCGCTACGTGATCTGGCTGAGCATGTTGGCGGCGATCGCGACCAACGTTGTCTCCGGTGGCATCCCGCCCGGATACGAGTACGCCGCGCTTGCGATCCTGATCGTGACCGGCTTTGCCATGACGCGGCTGGAATCACGCAAGGCCGCAGCCGAGCAGACGCTCGACGACTGGGCGGACAGACTGGCGACGGCGGTAAAGAAGCAGTGGGCCAGGGAAGCCGAGCTTCGCCGGTTGGCAGCGCCTCCACTGCTGCCGGTGCGTTGGCAGTTGAGTACGCGTCGAGTGGCCAAGCGTTTGAAGTCGGTCGTCGGGACGCAGGGCTGGGAACGCTTCGCCCCGCTGCCCGGCCTTCCGCCGGCCACCCAGGAGACCCTGACGACGGGCGGCGGTTTGACCGAGTTGCACGCGGTCTACGGCGGGCTCGCCTCCGGGCGGCTCATCCTGACCGGAAACGCCGCGGCCGGAAAGACCTCGACGGCCGTCCTGCTCCTCCGCGAAGCGTTGAGGTATCGGGAGAGCGTCGGTGTCGGGCCCGAGCAGCGCCGGAGGATCCCTGTACCCGTCATGCTCGACCTGTCCGACTGGAATCCCAACGACGAAGACCCGACGCAGTGGATCGCGGGAAGACTGGCCCGTCAGTACACGATATTCCGTGGCCGGTCCGGCCGTACGCGAGCCGAAGATCTGCTGAGGGACGGGCGCCTCGCCGTCCTCCTCGACGGCCTGGATGAGGTCAAGAAGTCCCTGCGGCCGGTCATCCTATCGGCGCTGAGATCCGCGAACTTCCGGATCGTTCTCATCTCGCGTTCATACGAGACGTCCACGACGTTACAGAAGGCGCCCCAGGGCTCCACAGCGGTCATCGAGATCAAGGACGTCGACCCGTCGGACGCGGTGACCTACCTCCTGCACGACCGGCCGGAACCGGTCCCTGCGGCCTGGGCTGCCGTGGTGGCGAATCTCGACGGGGAACCAGCCGGGACGTTGGCGACCGCGCTGTCCAATCCGCTGTTCGTCAGCCTCGTCAACGAGGTTTACGACGACCCGGACGACGGCCGACGCGTCGACGAGCTACTCGACAGGGACCGCTTTCCCACCCCGCTGGCGATCCAGCGCCACCTCCTCGACCAGGTCACGCACTCGGCGTACGGGCATCGTCCGCGCCAGCCGCCGCCGCGATACTCGGTCCAGACGGCCGAACGGACGCTGCGGCTCCTTGCCGAACGGCTCGACCGGCAGGAGGACAAGTCGCTGGAGTGGTGGACGCTCCCATCATGGGTCGCGTTCCGCCGAACGGCCCTAGTGGCCGGGATCGCGGCCGGAGTGCTCCAGGCCAGCGCGGCCTTCTTCCTCCTGAAGTATGCGATGGAACCGGGCTGGGTCGTCTTCAACGCGATCGCGTCGGGTCTCGCCGCCTGCCTGTACCTGTCCTCGATGATCACGAAGTCCGGCGAGCACGGCGCCGTCGCCAGCGCTGGCTGGCGGGACATCTTCCCGCTGCGGGCGATACCCGTGGGACTCGCGGTGTGGTCCGCGTCCGGTCCACTGGCCGTGGCGGTCACGCGAGCGGGCGTACTGGGAGTTGATCCGCCGCCACCCTGGGTCCTGTACTCGGGAGCGTTGGCGCTGACCTTCGGCGCGATTCTCATTACCGGTCGTGGCTACGAGATGGTGTCGGGGACGATCATCGGCTTGGGTTCGGGGTCCTCGTTCGCACCACTGCGGGAAGGAAATGGCCCGGCGGAGATCGAGTCCCGGTCGCTCGGTCCGCGAGACGTGTGGCGGCACCACATCGGCCTACGACTTGTCCTCGGAATCATGGTGGGCCTCGCGGTGGGCCTCATAACGGGGGCGTCGGCCGGGTGGGTCGGCGGCGTTCGAGCTGGCCTGGGTACGGGCGCCTGCTTCGCCCTCCTAACCGCTCTCATGGCCGCACTGGCGAGGAACGTCGGAGTGGTCACCGCGTACGCCATGGTGGAACTCGCCCTCACCAGGGGAACGCCGCTGCGTCTGATGGCCTTCCTCGAAGACGCGCGGAGGAGGAACATCCTCCGGGCGGTCGGCCCCGTGTACCAGTTCCGCCACCATCTCCTCCTGGAGCACTTCGCCAGAGCTGGCAGAGGAACCTCGAAGTCGGGCAGGTTTGAGGTGTCGGCCGTACCGCCTTCCTCTGCCGGGCGCGGATCTGTCTGATCGAGACTTGTCGAACCCAAGGATCTAGGGCCACAGCACCCACCCGGACGAGATCAACGGTATCCAGCGAATCCATCCACGCTCACATTACGAAGAAGCCTGGAGCTGATCGGTACTACGATCACGCTGGACCGCTCCCCCGACATCATGATGGACGCGTCGAACCGCATTGGGTTCGGCGGGCCGCATCGATCCGTGTCCCGCGACCCACCGCGTCGGTCGCCGACCTTACGGGTTCCCGGTACACGACCGCAGTCTCAGCCGAGCGTGGCGACACTCGTCAGCCCCGCAGGTTGACGAACCTCGTCGGCTCGGTCAGGACCGTGCCGGCGCCCTTTATGTCGGCGGAACGGGCAGCGAGGGTGGCTACGGCGAGCCGCTTCGGCAGCGCCGCGCTGAATTTCAACCCGCTCACGGCTTTGTCGCTGACCTCGGGTAGGCAGAGTCGCTGCCCCGCGTCCGTGGTCAGCTCCCGCCACTGGCTCGGCATCAGGTCTTCTCGCAGCCGGATGCTGAAATCGTCGAATCGTGATGCGGGATCGACCACGTCGCTCAAGGTGGCGGTCAGGGTGGCGTTGGTCCGGAAGCCGGCCCAGGTCCACCAGTGCAGATCGCCATCCTTGTCACGCAGAATCACATTTCCGCCGGGGTGGACGAGTTCGCTCAGCTCCTCGCGTCGTGCGACAAGCCGGTCAACGGCGCGCCTCGTCAGCTTGACCGGTGGGTCCGCCCCGAGCAGTACCTCGCGGATGGCTCGGGTCAGTTCGAGTCCCAGGCCCGCCCAGCCCCGGTTGGGCCACCGGGCCCGCCCACCGCCGTCGGCCGGCTCGACGAAGCATCGGCGGCGGCGCCAGTCGATGTACGTCACCCGCCAGCTCCGGCCCGACAGCAGCAGCCGCCGGTCGCCGTGGACCTGTTCGGTCAGCAGACTCGGGTCGACCCGGCCCAGTTCAGCTCGTCCGTGTAGCACGGTGAACTCGGGCGACCCGGTGAAGACGGCGGTGAGTTCCATGAAGTGCCGGCGGCCGAACCGCTGCTCGGCCGCCGGCCCGATGAAGAGCATCCCGCCGTCACGGTCGAGATAGCCATGCTCGATCAGATGGCGGGCGATCGGCTCGGCTGCCGGTCCGAAGGGCTCCAGGCCGTTCCAGCACCGTGGCCACAGACGATCACCGACCCGGTGCTCCTGAAGGCAGACCGCGAGCAGTTGCTGCGCGACGATGTGCCGTGGCTCCGGCGGTGCGAGAACGGGCTCGACCCAGCTCCGGCTCCAGAGCAGCAGCAGTCCGGCGGCCGCCGCCAACGTGTCTGCGCTGCGGCAGAGGAAAAGAGTGTTTCGGGCGGCACCGGGTCGACGGCCGGTACGACCAAGCCGCTGCATGAACGACGAGACTGTGGCGGGTGTGTCGATCTGGATGACCCGATCGAGGTCGCCCACGTCAATCCCGAGTTCGAGAGTGCTGGTGGAGACGATGACGCAGTTGCGTGCCTCGGCGAACGCCTGCTCGGCACGGCGACGTTCGTCTACGGAGAGCGATGCGTGGGAGAGGAAGACCGTGACATCACGCTGGCGAAGCAGCAGCCCGAGTTCCTCGACCGTCTGACGGGATTCACAGAACACCAGGCGCTTCTCGCCCTGATGCAGGGTGGCGATCACGGTTGCCGCGTTGCTGAGCGACCCGACATAGTCGAGTTCGATCTCCGCGGACTGTGCAGCGGGCGCGCTCGCAGCGGGCGCCGACATCTCGGGCGCGACGACCTGCGCCGGGCGCACCCCAGCACCGGAGCCCTGCAGCCAGGTGAGGAGCTGCGCGGGATTACCGACGGTAGCGGACAGCCCGATCCGCTGCACCGGGCGCCCCACGACGTGGGTCAGCCGTTCCAGCACCGCCAGCAGATGCCACCCGCGATCGTCACCGGCGAACGCGTGCACCTCGTCGACCACCACCGTACGCAGCCCGGCGAAGAAGAGCCGGTGATCGACGTTGACGCTGACCAGCATCGACTCCAGGGACTCGGGGGTGGTGAGCAGTATGTCCGGCCGTTGCCACAGGACGCTCCGCCGGGCAGAGGTACTGACGTCGCCGTGCCAGAGCGCGACTCCGCGACCCACCCAGCCGGTGTATCGCCGAAGCCGGGGCTCGAGGTTGTTGAGGAGCGCCTTCAACGGACACACGTACAGCACGCTGGTGCCCGACCACCGTTCACTGGACATTCGGGATAGCAGTGGGAACGCTGCGGCCTCGGTCTTCCCGCCGGCGGTCGGCGCGAGTAGCAGCACGTCCTCGCCAGCCACGATCGGCCCGATGGCGTCCCGCTGTAACGGGCGCAGGTCCCGCCAACCCAGGTCGTTGACGATGTGGTGCAGTACGACCGGGTCGAGTGCGGAGGGTGGAACGCTCACATCGGCAGCTCGATGTCGTCGGCCGAGGCCGCGTTCCGCTCGACCTCGCTCAGCTCGTCGGTGCGCAGGGTCAACTCGTACTGCCGCCGTGGGTCCCAGTCGTCGAACTGGTCCACTCGGTCGAGCACGTCGGCGACGAGCTTCTTGAGGTAGATCCGGGGTGCGACGCCAACCTGGCCACCGAGCCGGCCGGTGACGGCGCGGGCGAGTTCGGCGAGGTACCCGTCGTCGATCTTCGCGTCCACCCGTGGACTGTGATAGATCTCCCGGACGCGTACGCCCAACTCGACCAGGGCCTCCTGACCGAAGCCGGGCAGCCGGAGCTGGATCGCCCGTGGGTTGTCCCATCGGGGATCGGCGTCGAAACCGGTGGCCAGCCGTTGGGCCAACGGGGCGAGCCGCTGTACGCCCTGGGGCCCGTCGAAGAAGGCGGGAGTGCCGGTGATCAGCAGGAACAGTCCGGGGAACCGGCCGGCGTAGATTTCGTCGACGAGTTGGCGCAGTGCGTTCAGCGCCTTGTCCCGGGCGTCCGAGCGGACCCGTTGCAGCGTCTCGACCTCGTCGAGGACCAGCAGCAGGCCGGGGTGGCCGCTGTCGCGCAGCACTGTCAGCAGTCCCTGGAGGAAGCTGAGCGCACCGAAGTGGTCGAGGTCCCCCTTCACCCCGGCGGCACGTCGGGCCTGTGCCGCGACATGCGGCTGACCGGCCAGCCAGGCGGCGAGACCATCGGCGGTGGCATGGTCACCCAGCGCGGTGGCGGTGCGATAGCCGCGCAGGGCGGCGGCGAACCCCGGCGTACTCCGGGAGATTTCGGCGAGCCGCCGCTCCAGCAGCTCCCCCACCGCCCGGTCCAGCCCGTCGGCGTCCTCCTCGGTCACCGTGCCCGCGCCGAGTACGTCCTCCTCCAGCGCGAAGATCCAGCCGTCCAGCACCGGCCGCAGTGCGCTGGGGGTGAACTGTTCGGTACTGAGCTGTTCGACGAGCCGGCGGTAGACCGTCTCCATCCGGTGCAGTGGAGTCTCCAGCTCGGAGATCTGCACCTCGGCGACGGCGAAGCCACGTCGCTTGGCCCGTTCGGCCAGCCAACGGGTGAAGAAGGTCTTGCCGGCGCCGTACTCACCCCGGATCGCCTTGAAGACACTGCCGTTGCCGGCCACCCGGTCGAGGTCGTCGTCGAGCGCGGTGGTGAACCGGTCGAGTCCCACGGCGAGGGCGTCGAGCCCGTTGACCGGTACCACGCCCCGGCGCAGGGCGTCGATGATGTCCCGACGGCGCCGACTGGACACCTCCGGGGTCACGACGACTCCAGCTGGAACTGCTCGGCGAGCAGCTTGACGTCGAGTTTCGCCGTGGTGCCGTCGGCGTCGAGGGTGAGTACCGGGTAGCCCTCCACCTGGAGCAGCCGACGCAGCGCGGTGAACGCGCCGGAGATCCGGTGGGCCGGGATGCCGGCGCGCACGGCGAGGGTGTCGAGGGTGACCCGACCACCTCCGATGATCAGCGCGGTGAGCAGGGCCGCCACCCGCTCGTCTGGCAGGGGCGCCCGGGTGCCTCGACGGGCGGCGTAGATCTCGCTGGCGAGCAGGGCCTCGACCAGTGCGGTGGTCCGGTCCCCCGGGCCGCTGTCCGGCGGAGCGGCAGTGGCGACGGTCTCGGTAGCAGCATCGACCTGCGCCGGTGCCGCTGTCGGAAGCAGTTCGAACAGACCCTCGTCCTGGGCCGCTTTGCGGGGTTTGCCGGCACCACGGCGCTTACCGGCGTTGGCTGGACCGGCCGCCGTTCCACCGTCCGCAGCGGCGGCGACGCCCGGCAACGGCTCGCGCCACCACTCCGGGCTCGGCACCGGCGCGGCGGCCCAGCCGGGCACGGCGTTGTCGTCCACCGCGCTGAACAGCAGCAGCGGGATGACCGCCTCGGCGGTGGAGGCGCCACCGTGGTAGCCGGCCTTGCGCGGCCCGTACCGCAGCTCCTCCCGCCAGGGCAGCACGACCTGGCCGTCGCCGAGCGCGACCCGGCTGCCGCTGAAGAGCAGCTCTCCGTCGCCCGGCGCCCCGACCGCCGGTCGCCAGCGGTTTTCGCTGGTCTCGGCGGAGACGAACACCGCGTCGGGGCCCCGGTCGACCACATGTCCGTGGTCGGAGACCAGGATCAGGATGCGGTCCTGGGCCAGGGCCAACAGGTTGCGCAGCGCGATGATGGTGTCGGTGCCCCACTCGATCGTGCCCGGGTCGCTGCGGTCGAGCGCGTCGTCGATGGTGTTGATGACCGCGGCGACCAGCGGTACGCCGGGATCGGCCAGCGCGTCGGCGACTTCCGGGTCGACGGCGGAACCGGCCGCGGCCCGCAGCGCGGCCTTGTGTAGCAGCCTGCCGGTCGGGTAGCGCGCATCGAAGGCTCGCCGCTCGGCCGTCTGGTCACCGACGGCGATCCGACCAGCCAGCAGGCTGCACCGGCTGACCTCGGTTACCGTCGGCAGCGCCGCGAGCACCCCGGTACGTTCTCCCCCGCCGGGGGTGAGTTCCAGCCAGTTGCCGAGCCGGGTGATCGAGTCGGCCAGCTCGGTCGCCGCCGCCGTACTCATCCCGTCCATGACGAGCAGCAGCACCCGCTTGCCGTGTTCGAGGATCGGCTGGACCACCCGGTCGAGGACATCCTCGACCCGCAGCAGCCGGCCCGGTTCGGCCTCCGCGCCCGTCACGGCCTGCAACGCGGTGGCGAACTGCTGGTCGTGTCGGGCCCGGCGGGCGTCGACCGCACGGTGCACCAACCGGTACGCCTGCGCCACCTGCTGGTCGGCGTCCCCGGCGAAGATGTCGAGCCGGGCCCGGTCCACCCAGGCGTCCTCGCGGACCTGCCGATGCAGCGCGTCGTACAGGGTCGCCGGGGCCGGACCGTCGACGGCGGTGAGCCAGCGCAGCAGGCGTACGGCCATCCGGGCGGTTTCGACGCGAGGGCTGTCTGCCGCCCGGTGCGACTCCACCTCGGCGAGTGCCTGCTGGACCCGCCCCACCTCGGCGGACGAGACGGTGCCGGTGGTCAGCGCGGTCCCCGGGGGCAGGGCGAGCCGGACGGCGGCGGCGAATGCCCGCATCCGCTGGGTGAAGCCGGTGGGCAGCAGGGCGGAGGCGGCCAGCCGGTCGGTGACGTCGATCTCGGCCGCGATCGCCTCGGCGCGGTGCAGCATGCGGCGCGCTTCGAGTTGGGTTTCCTGGTCGGAGTCGAGGGCCCGATAGGTCCAGGCTTCGGCCGCGTCGAGGAATGCCGACGCCTGGGTCGCGGTGAGCCTGATGCCGCCGAAGCGGGGTTCAAGCCGGGTACGGGCGACCGCCACCTCCACGTCCGGCGCGGTTTCCGCCCGGCGGGGCCAGAGCACCCCGGCCAGCAGTCCGAGCGGGATCGCGTCGACCCCCTGCCCCGCCCGGACGGCGGCCATCACCGGCACGGTGGCCGGCCCGGCAACCTCGGTGAGAAAGTCGGTGATCCCGTCGGCCCAGCCGGACTGCATCTCCAGGAATCGGAGCTGGGCGGGCGCGTTGGTGCTCCACTGCAACAGGCCGGCGCTGTCCAGCTCGTCCGGTGCCAGCCCGAGCAGTTCGGCGGCGAGGCAGCGCAGCGCGTACGCCCGGGTGAGGATGGTGCCGGGCGGGGGCGGCCAGCCGTCCGCCGGGGCGAGGTCGCTGAGTGCGTCGGCGACCCACCGGCCGGTCCGGATCAGCGTCGTGTCGAGGTGCACCCGACCGCCGAAGGTCTGCTTGACCAGATCCCACGCGTCGACGCTGCGGGTCTTGTGTGCGCTCAGGTGGGCGAGCAGGCCGTCGCCGAGTTCGGCGTCGGTCAGCTCGGTGAGCAGGACCAACCGTTCGGTCTCGGCCCGGTCCCGAAGCGCGGCCCGGGCGGCGATCGGAGTGGGGCAGGGCACCACCCGCACGGTCGTGCCGGCAACGATGAGCAGCGACTTTTCGGACCATTCGGGACGGGCCTGCAACGCGATGGCGACGGCGTCGTCCTGCTCGTCGAGCCAGGCTTCGACCTTGCGGCGTACGGCCGCCGGCCGGACCGCCGGACGGGGGGTGGTCATCGGTCAGCTCACCTCGGGATCCTGCTGCGCGGGCTGAACCTGCCAGGTGACGACGACCTGCCGGCCGGCCTTCACCTCGGCCTCGATCTGCCCGGCCACCGTCCGCCACTGCTCCTCGCTGGCCACCAGCTCCCGATGCGGGTCCGGGTCGGTGGGATCGACCGGCGGCAGTTTCGGCGTGGTTCCGCCCGGTGCTACCGGCGGAACGATGGGTGGCTCGACCGGCGGATGCACCGGCGGAAGTGGATCGACGATCGGGGGTTTCGGTGTCTGTTCGGCCAACAGGGCGGCGGCGTCGGCGACCGCCCGGCGGAGGGCGTCGGCCAGATCCATGGCGTGCTGCTCGTGGTTGGCCGCGATGCGCAGTTGCTCGATGATGACCCGGGCCCGATCGTCGTCGACGGCCCGCCGTACGATCGCGGCCAGCATCGGCCACTGGGTGCCGGCGAGTGCCCGGATCAACGAGTCGGCCTTCTTGAACACCTCGCTCGCGCCGAGCGGCTCGACCTCGCCGAGATCGGCGCGGGCGACCAGTCCGACCAGCACCACGTCGTCGGTCTCGGCGGCCACGTTCTCCAGCAACCTCGCCACCCGGCGGGCGGTCGACAGCCGACCGGTCGCCGCGCCGGGATCGAGCCCGAGCAGGTCGGCGTGACCGGTCAGTTCGTTGACGAGTTGGGTGGCCGATCCGACGTACTGCTTGGCCACCTGGCGCAGGTCGGCGGCGAGTGGGCCGAGGTTGGTCGGGCTGCGCCAGATCGGTAGCACTGTGCCGAAGAAAGGCTGGCCGAACTGCACCGCCTTGCGCCAGTCATCCTCCGACGGCATCGGCGGCTCGCGGAGGGTGAAGCGGTCCTCGACACCGCCGATCCCGGCGACGCTGACCTTGTCATCGTCGTGGTACCAGCCGAGCTGCTGTTGCAACGCGAACACCGCGATGATCAGATTTTGCAGGTCGCGGTCGAAGCCACGCTTCTTCGGCTGGTCCAGCAGCTCCCGGAGCAGGCTCACCGGGAAGTGCTTCCGATAGTCGTGCTTCGCCGCCTCCTGGAGCAGGTGGCGGCTCCAGAAACAGGTGCCGATCTCCAGCACGTACCGGTGGTCGATCATCTCGCCGAGTTGCAGGTTGTTGCAGATCCGGCGCAGGATCCGCTGGTCGGCGGGGGTGCTCACCGCGACGCCGTTGGTCGGGTCGGCGGCGGCCAGCCGGGCATAGTCGAGGACCTTGGTCAGTTCGGCCCGGGTGAGCGGCTTCTCGTCCACCGGCAGCGTCGGGGTGCCGGGGTAGCTCCACTCCAGCAGCTCCCCGGTGAGGTTATGGAAGGCGTCGGCCAGGGTGCCACCACGGGGATCGCCGATTCGCAGCCCGTCGGCCAGGGTGTGCAGCACTCCGACCGAATCCTCCTGGACGTCCGACGCCTGGGGATTCGCGGCCCCGTACGCCTGCTTCAGCGCGGTGAGGATGCCATCGCGGAGTTGGCTCTGCCGCTGCTGGAGGTAGACCTTGCCCTGCTGCCGATCGCTCTGCGGCCAGTCTGCGGCCAGGGTGTTGAGCCGGTCGCCGTTGCCGCCGGTACCGAGCAAATAGTTGATCTTCGCGAGTTGGGCGACCCGGGCCATCATGTCGTCGGTGAAATACAACGGCAGCCAGAAGACCGTGTTGGAACCCCGGGGCAGGGTGTCGATCCGGGCCCGGTCGTCGCTGCGTGGGTAGTCGCGGGGGTCGAACGGGTAGTCGATGACGATCCGCCAACCCTCGCCTGCGGAGACCAGCGCGGCGATCGGCATGCTGTCGGGGTCGCGTACGTTGCCGAACTTAACCTGCACGTAGTGCCGCCGGCCGCGCCACTCCCGGGGTTGCAGCAGTTCCCCGTGCGCGCCCTCAGCCCCGGCGAGCCCCAGCTCGGCACTGATCAGCTCCCGCAGCAACTGCTGGCGTACGCCGGCCGAGGTCTCCCCGTTGGGCACCAGGTCGAGCAGCTTGTCGAAGTCGACGGTGTGCAGTTTGAGCGTGACCACCGGATCGCGGTCGTCGGTGAGGTGCAGCTCCCCCGCGTCCTGCTCGATCTTCTTCAGCCGGTTGAGTACGACGGTGTTCTCGTAGCCGGGGATCGGCGCGGTGATCGAGCCGAAGTTGAGCGCGTGCAGCTTTGCCGCGGTGAGGTTGTGCAGGGCCGGCACCTCGGGCACCAGCGCGCCGAGCAGCAACGTCTTGATCAGCTTGTCGTCGAGCTGGAACTGGCTGGAGGTGGCGGCCCGCTCCTCGGTGATGCCGTTCAGGGTGAGCAGGATCGGCCGCAGCTTGGTCTGGTAGAGCGTCCGGGCGGCGGTGAACATCTGCTTCAGCTTGGGCCGGTCGGGCAGTTCGCCGCGCAGCACCAGCGGGTCGAACAGGGCAGCGACCCCGATCAGGTCGTTGACCCGCAGGATGTCCCGCCGGTCGACCAGCAACTCGGTCATCACCTTGAGCGCGGTACGTTCCCGCTGCAACGCCTGGGAGAGCGCGACCAGGGTCGCCACCAGGGCCGGTGAGAACGGGTAGAGCTGGCGGAACGCGGTGGCGTCCGAGCCGATGCCGGCGTCGCCGTACTGGGCGCCGAGCAGCAGGGTGTCCCACACCTCGCGGTTGTGCCGGACCGCGCCGAAAGCGTTGTCGAGCACCGCTCGGGCGGCGTCGTCGTTCGGCTTGAGCAGCCGCTTCTCGGTGATCTCCGGCAGGTTGGTGTCGGCGAGCACGATCTCGCCGAGCCGGCCCTGGACGCTGCGCATGACGTGCGCGAGGGCCTCACGCTCGGTGCCGCCGACCTGGGGTCCGAGGAACTCCTCCAGGTTGCGCTGCCGGGCGATGAACGAGATCAGCGGCAGTGGGCGGGCGGCGTCGGCCGACTCGACCAGCTTGTTGAGCTTGGCACCCTCGGTGTTGACGAAGGTGTGGTCACTGATCTTGGTGGAGAGCCAGAGGATCAGTTCGTCGAGGAAGAACACCAGCGCGTCGTACCCGAGGGCCTTGGCGTGCCGGGTGATCACGGCGAGGCCGGTGTCCAGGTCGAGGTATTCGGCGCTGTGCACGGAGCCGGTGAAGAACGTGGTGGTGAGCGCGCTGACCAGCGCGTCCCGGTCCTTGGTGCCGGGCGGCTCGGCCGCCGCCTCGGCGTACCGCTCGGGGGTCCAGCCCTCGCGTTGCGCGCGCAACGCCGAAAGGTTGAGGCCGCCGGTGCCGGGGGTGGTGCCGCCGTCGCGCAGCGCGGCGAAGAACTGCTCGTCACCCATCCCCCGCCGGATCGCGGCGGCGTCGTCGAGCAGGCCGTCCGACCGGTGTACGGGCGGCAGCGGCGCCTCCGGGTGGGCGACGCTGACCTGCCGCAGGTAGCCCTCCAGGATGGCCTGCTCGACCGAGCGCGCGTCGAGCATGTGGCAGGTCAGGCTGAAGAACTTCCGGCCGGGCAGCCACGATTCGGCGGCGACGATCGGCTCGGCCAGTCCATGAATCTGCCGGGCGCCCGGGTTGTGCTCCAGGATCTCCCGGAGCACCGCCATGAAGTGCGACTTTCCGGAGCCGAACGAGCCGTGCAGGAACATCGCCTGGGATCTGCCGGTGGTGACCGCGTGCCCGATCCGGCGCATCGCGTCGGTGAAGTTCTCCCGAAGCTGGTCGGTGACGACATAGCGGTGCAGGTCGGCCCCCTCGGCCGCCTTGACCACGAAGTCGCCGTCACCGACCGAGGTCGGAATATCGATCAGGTCACGCAGCAGGGTCACGCGGTCCTCCAAGACTCCCCAGGGCGACGGCAAGGTTACCGAGCAATGTGGAATA
This sequence comes from Plantactinospora alkalitolerans, assembly GCF_015690345.1. Lineage (GTDB taxonomy): Bacteria > Actinomycetota > Actinomycetes > Mycobacteriales > Micromonosporaceae > Plantactinospora > Plantactinospora alkalitolerans. The sequence goes on from NZ_JADPUN010000036.1 coordinate 15,057, forward strand.
TGGGGAACCAGGGCATTGGTCAGGTATCTGCCAGACCGAGAGCGGCGAGTGCACCGGTCAGGTCTGCGGCGGTGGCCAGATGGCGGAGGTTTCCCTGCTCACGCAGGTCGACCCGGCAACCGGTCGACCAGAAGTGGACCGTCACCCACTGCTCGGCATGATGGGCGGCGAGCCGGAGCAGCAGCGGTTCCGGGTCGGCGATCGCGTCCGATGCCGGCGTCTGCGGTACCGCGACCGGTTGCGCGGGATCGTCCGGCACCGCCTCGGCCAGCACGCTCTCCAGGTAGTCGAGGGCGTAGGCGACCGCCCCGGCCAGGGTCGGCCGGTCTGTGGGTGCGATCTCCCCCGCCGTCCATACCGGAGCGCCGAGGGTGATCTCGACGTGCCAGGAGATGCCCTGCACGCGGAGCGGGTCGTCGGCGTGGTGCCGGTTGTCGCATACCGAGACGTCGATCGTCAGGCCGAGGCCGAGGGCGAGCCGGATCACCTGTGGCAGCGGCGGCACCTCGGGTGGCGCGGCCAGCACAATCAGCCGGGCGCCGGGTCGGCCCCGGCCGGCGTGGGCGAGGTGCTGGGTCAGCGGTTCGACGTCGGTGGCGTGCAGGGTGACGTACCCCTGGCGGAGGTCCTGGTCGACCGGCCAGCCGCCGTCGGCCTCGGTGAGGTCCTCCGGTCGTACGCCGAGAGTGCTGGCATGGGTCGCCAGCCGGAAGCGGTCGGGTAGCTGGACCACCGGCTTGCCGCCGGGCTGGGTGGCGACCAGCGGCGCGGGAGTGGCGTCGGCGGCCCGCCAGTTGAGGTGCACGACCTGGTGGTCCAGGTCGGTGATGGTGACGATCAGTCCCTGGTAGATCCGGTGGCTGTCCAGGCAGGTGTGGCAGGCCATCCCCCCGGCGCGCAGGCCGGTGCCGCCGCACCTAATGCAGTCGGGGTCGACCGCAGGGGCGCCGACGGTGCAGAAGCAGGGCCGTAGCCCTCGTTCCGGGTCGCAGGACGGGCACGGGGTGCGGCCGATCGGCTCGCCGAGCCAGTCGGGGTCCGGCGGCTCCCAGCCCCGCCGGAGCACCTCGGTGAACCGTCGCACCAGTTGACCGGTCTCCCGCTCGACGAGCCGTTCGGTCCGACCGGCGATTCGCAGGGTGGTGTGCCACCAGCGCCCGTTCCGCCAGATCACGCTCGCCCCGGGTAGCCGCTCCCCGGTGCGCAGGTCGGTGCAGTCGGCCAGCACCCGACGCTCCAGTTCGTCCAACTCCCAGACCGGTTTCGTCGGGCCGGTGGCCGATTCGACCGACGGAACGAGATACCGGGCGGGCGCGGCGATCCCGCGCGCCGCGATGCCGGAGATCGCGGACGGCACGGTGACGGTGCCGAGCGCCTCGACCAGGCTGTACGTGGTCCCGCGCCGGCTCGCCGGCACCGCCGCCCCGGGTACGTCGAAGCGGATGTCCCAGAGCAGATCGTCGCCGTTCAGTCGGCGGGCCTCCAGCACCAGGTCGAGGCAGAGCCGGTCGGCGAGAGCGCAGAGCTGGCCGAGCCGGTGCTCCGGGGCGACCGGCAGCGGCGCGACGCTCCGGCCCCGGTACACCTGCCAGCTCTCGCCGGAGTCCCCGGCGATGGCCCGGGTTTCCAGCGCCAGCCGTTCGTCGTCGGGTAGCTCGGGGCTCCACTCGCGGGGCAGCCAGACGGCCGATTCGGTGCCCGACTGCCCGTACGCGTCCGACCAGGTGGCAGCGCCGACCGTCGCGGCCAGCTCGTCGATCAACGGCTTCAGCGGCAGGTGCCAACCGCCGTCCGGCGCCGGTCGGGGCGACACCGTGCCCGGCTCGACGCTGACCGAGGCGACCGCGCCGGTGTCGACATTGACAACGGTCAGCACGCGCTGCGCCCGCCGCTGGCCCCGCTGCCCGCACCGCCCGCAGGCGTTCGCGACCCGGCCGACACCGTGACACACCCGGCATTCCTGGTACGGCTCGCGGGGCGCAGGCTCGTCAGTGACCAGGACGCGGCTGCCGTATCCGACGCAGGCGCAGACGCCCAGGGTGAAAGTCAGCCCGTCGCAGCTCGGGCAGGTGGTGACCAGGGATCGGCCGGTCGTCGGGTCGCTCATCGCTGCCCGGCCTGGGGCGCGTCGGTGATCCGCCGATCGGAACGAGTTCGGTGGCTGGAGCGAATACGACAGGCATTTGCGCGCACGGAGCAGCATCCTTTCGCCGAGGATTGTTGATCAGCGCGGCGACCCGGTCGGAAACTGTATGGACGGTCGCCTCTCGAAGGCCATCTTGTAGCGTGGGGCTGGTGACTGGCAACGAATTCCGGCGAGAAATTGCCACCGCCTATTGACTTATTTTCGGTGAACAGATAAACGTTTTAGCGGAGGCGGCAGGATGTTGCAAAATCGAACGCGGGGAGTGATCAAATGACCGAGGAGATGGGGTCGACCGTGCCGCGCCGGCAACTCGGTCGAACGCTGAAGCAGCTACGCACCGAGGCCGGGGTGACCCTGGACGGGGCCGCCGACGCGCTGGAGTGCAGCCGGCAGAAGGTCTGGCGGATCGAGAGTGGACTCGGCGTGGTCCGCTCGCTCGACGTCAAGGCCATGTGCGCGCTCTACGACGTCAAGCCGGAGCTGGTCACCGCGCTGGTCGGGCTGGCCAGCCAGACCAAGGCCAAGGGCTGGTGGCACGCGTACGGCGACGCCATCCCCGAGTGGTTCGAGCTGTACGTCGGCCTCGAAGCGGTCGCCTCCCGACTGCGGTTCTTCAAGGACGCGCTGCTCCCCGGCATCGTGCAGACACGCGAATATGCCCTTGGGATGTACCGCACCGACCAGCCGGAGATGGACGAGGATAGTCGGGAACGCGCCATCGGGGCACGGTTACAACGTCAAAGCCTGCTGACCCGGCGCCTGCCTCCGGCACCGAGCGTGGAGATAGTCCTGTCCGAGGCTGCGCTACTACGGCCCGTCTGCGACCGGCAGGTCATGATCGGGCAGCTCGAACATCTACTGGCGGTATCCGCGCTGCCGAACGTCGTCATCCGAGTGCTGCCGCTGGCAGCCGGGCAGCACCGCGGTTCCCTGGCCGGCTCGTTCATCATCCTCGACTTCCCCGCCGGCAACCGGAACACTCCGGAGCCACCGATCGTCTACTGCGAGTCGCTGACCGGGGCTCTCTACCTCGACCGGCCCGCCGAGTACGCCGCCTATGAGAAGGTATGGGCCAGCCTGGATGCACTCGCACTCGATGAGGGACAATCGAGAAACATGATCCACAAAATCATCGGGGAGATGCAGCATGGCTGACCTGCGCGATGCGCACTGGCGCAAGAGCACTCGCAGCGGGGGCAACGGCGGCGAGTGCGTCGAGGTCGCCGACAACCTGGTCGGCGTCGTCGCCGTACGCGACAGCAAGGACCAGGCCGGACCGGTCCTCGCCTTCCCGCCGCGCGCCTGGTCCGCCTTCGTCTCGGGAGTCAAGACCGCCACGCTCGTCCATTGACCGACCCGCTCCTACCGATGCCCTCAGCCTCCGGCCAGGGGCATCCGATGTTCCCGACTCACTCCGCACACATCATCGGGTGCCGTCGGCTCGACCTCCTCAGCCAGGGCTGTCGGCCTTGGGACTGTGGCCGATTGACCAACCCCGATAGTCTTTCGCCATTGGTCGGGCGTGATACCACCTCGGGTTACGTTCCGACGACACGGACGGGCAGCCATACAACGACGGCGATCCGGAGGACCGGCGTGGCCAGCATCGAGGACGTGGGGCAACACTCGCTCGAACCGCTGGGCTGGGCAGCGACGCCACGAACCAAATCCTCGGCCGATCCGGCTTGATGCAGTGACGATCAACGAGGTCAAGGCCACCCTCCGCGCCGGCATCGAGGCAATCGAGCACGGCCGCTCCACGTTCGAGCAAGCCGCCACTGACGCCGCCGAAGCCATCGCCCGCGCCCACCAGCTCCTGCAAGACAGTCAGGATGGCGAAGTTAAAAAGATGCGGAAGAGCCTGACTGCGGCAGAGGGCGAGGTCAAGGCGACCGTCGGCCGGTTCGCCGCTGCCAAAGGCAACGCCGAGTCCTACCTCGCCGACCTCGGATGACCGTCAGCGTCGGGGAGGTCGTTGCCCAGTTGCTTGCCGTGCGCAGAAAACTGGACGCCGCCGCCGTCACCGCACTGCGCGCCCAAGCTGACGCCGACCAGGCCGAAGCACACTTCACCGAGGTCGCCAGGGGCACCAGCCACAACGACATCGGTGAGGCCATCACGGCCAGCCACACCGCCAGCGAGAAGGCCGCCCGGTACGCCCGACTCCTCGCCAAGGCGAACGGAAGCCTGACCGCCTACATCAACAAGATCGCCCCCGGCTCGGTCCCCACCCATCAGGCCGCCGAGACCGCAGCACCGTCAGGCGAGCAACTGCTCAATGACACTGTCGAACGATCAAACACGCGACGCAACATCGACAGTTACCTGAGTAGGATGGCACGCGATGCCGAGAACATCCAGGACACCGCGAAGACCTCGACAGAGGCTGTGCAGCAGGGTGTCAACATCGTCCGTGCTGCTCCCAGTCCACCAGGGATCCAGCAGGCTGGGACCGGCACGCCGAGCGCGCCAGTCCCGACATCCAGGCCGAAGATCGACGCACCCGAAGCGGCAGGCAACATCGTCGTCGTCGCTCTGATAACTGGGATTGCGATTCGACGATTCAGCCAAACAGTCAGTGACACGATAGCGAGGATGAAGAAGCGTGGGCACGAGGACCGAACTCAGCGACCTGATTCGCGCGATGGCTCGCCGTGACTGGGGTACCGCCGACCGCCTCATACTTGAACTGGACAAGCTGGGATGGCAGGGAGGTCCTCAGGTCATCGGTGCCGCTTTCGCTATCGCCGTCAACCGTAGGTTCGAATCCGTCTCCGACGCACGCGCGATCACGCGGTTCGTCGCCGAAACCCGCTCTCAGTACGAGGGGGGCAGCCAGCTTTCCGCCCTCGAAACAGAGGGCTTGATCCGAGCTGCCCTCGGCGAGGTCGAGTTGGCGGATACCATCAAACCCGACACTGCCCTGACGATCCAGATCACCATCATCGGCGCACTCCTACAGGACGCCAATTTCACCGATCCTCAACTCGAAGAGTTCATCGCCGAGGTCGAACAGGCGGCAGCAAGGTTTATGTGAGCCTCGATGCCCAGGAAGTTTCCTGTGAAACCGTTGATCAGCCAGCTCAATCGCGCAGTAATTCGCCGTCCAGCATCCGCTAATCCCATGTACCGATTCGCCGCCAGTGAGCAAGGCGGGCGTCGGTCGTTGCAACGCTGGCCCGCATCGCTAAAGCCCACTCTTCCTGCTCTCTCAAGATTGCCACAAATGTTTCATCCTCGCCAACACTTACTAGCGTAACGCCATCATCGGACCGCAATAGTTGGTCGACTTCGAAACCACGGTACAGCGGACGAGAGCCAGCGAGACGGCGCCGCCGTTCATGCCAACTCCGGATAGATTTCGTCGGGATCAGTTGCCGCCAGCCGCGCGCCGGACGTTCTTCCAACAACTTTCGTAGCCCCGTGTCCTGACGACGACAATTTACCACCAACTCGCGTGCCCGTTCATACTGGTCTGATGATCCATCGCGATTCATGAAGATGGTGCGATAGAAGTCTTGCAATACTGGGCGGATGGCGTTCATATCCGCCACATGAGCCTCTAACAGATCACATGCTTGCACTAGGATCTCGTCGCAACGTCTACTGCCACTCTCCTTCTCTTCGCCGGGAAGCGGCTCACCTGCGTCGACCTCGCTAACATAATTGCGAGCTATGAAGTTCCAAGCGACATCCCCAGCCGTCAAGACCAAGTCGTACGCATATTCGCGTCTGGCCGCATGTCTGGCGTCTACAGCAAGTTGTCGGTCGACGCGCTTGCCATAGATACTCACGCTGCCCGCAATTACGGCACAAAAAACCGCTACAATTGCAGAAACAACGATCCCGATTATCACAGCACAGCCGTCCTCCTGGTCGGGCTAGTGGTGTGGTTCGATTGCAAGGTGAGGCGATCGGCATCGAGTTGAGATAGTTCCGTGTCGATCAAGTCTGTGACGAGCTGCGCTGGCGAGCCGAGGAAGCCCTCCCGCTCGTCGGCATACCACTGGTGCAGCCACGGCTCCAGCTCGACCAGCCCGGCGAGCAACGGCAACAGCCGATCCCGCGACCAGGCAGCCTGCGTCTTGCGGTCTAGGTAGATGGCGGCCAGGGCCTGGGCCTGCGCCAGGTGGTCCCAGCCGGCCCAGCCGAGTAGCTCACTGCCGTCGCCATCCCGACCCGCCTTCGGGTACGAGATGAAGCGTTCTTTCGGCACGTCGAGCTTGCCCCGCTGCCGCCAGTACGACGCCTTCACGAAGTCAGCCGACGAGTACTTCGGCGGCACGTCGATCTGCACGTCCTCGCCCGCATCCTCCAATCGCTGCAACGCCCAGGTACGCTCCCACTGCGCACGCTTCCGCAGCCCGGATGGCTTGTAGCGCTGCACCGGCAGGTACGGCACATTCTCATCCGCGACGAGCTTGCCAAGGGTCTTGGTCAGGTCGTGGTCGTCCCGCCCGACCCAGAGGTCCAGCACCGAACGGAAGCCTTCGTCATGCCGCACCTTGTCGGCGAGTTGCGCCACCGACTGCGGCGTCGGATGCACGCCCCACAACTCTGGCGTCTCGAGCCGATCCAACAGCCAGCCACGCAGTGCACTGGTCTGCATCATGTCCCAGCCCTCGCTGGCCCACCGCCGCTTGCACTCCGGCCGCTCGATCAGCCCAATGTTGCGGTCCGACTCAATCACCGCGATGCGCCGCTCCACCAGTGCCCGGTAGTTATCCGGCCAGTGCGCCGGAAACTCAGTTAGCGGCGTCGACCCATGCCGCGTGAACCACTGGGTCTCTACCTCGCCGGCCGCCATCTTACGGGCGAGCACGATCTCGAACGCTCGCTCCCCCAGCTTCAACTCCGGCGGCTCCGCACACGTCAGCTCCTCATCCAGCAGCCCGTAGAGTTGGTAGACCTCCCAGTCCAATTCCTCCTGCACGGCGATCATCTGCGCCCGGATCGACTCGTACTCACCCCGAGCCACCTTCACCTGATCCCGCGTCGGCGCTTCCGAATCGGCTACCGCAGCCGGCGTCACCTCACCAAGCCGCTGAGCCAACCCATCTAGCCGCCGTGCCAATTCCAACGGGTACGCCCCCGGCAGCGGAAACTCCTGCAACTTGGTACCCGTGAACTCGTAGAACCGCTCCCAATCATCGCTGGTAAAACCACCACCTTCGCCACGAATGCCCTTATCGTGACTAACCTGCTTGAGCCAGAAGCAGGCCGTCGAGCTATTTAGGACGCTGAGTAACTGCAAGTAGTCATGCTCCCCCGCTCCTTCTTTCAACTTCACAACAGGTGCATGCTGATTGAAAGTCAACCCGCCACGCCCTAACGCAAACTGGCAGTGCGTAGAGACGTGCGAAAACGAGATAGCATACGGAGTGTCATATCGAGATTGAACCCATCGATACCATGACCACCAAGGGAGACCTGCATCAGCGCGGGTCCGTCTCGAGAAATCCGTGAGCGCCTCAAGCACTTTTTTGCCGAGCCAGAGATGCCTGGACCAATGCAATCCCATGTCAACGGCAATCAAATTGCCATGGCTGTCGTAGGGAACGAGAGCCTTCAACCCTGGACGAAGCTCCCAGTCCCTGACCTCCTCACCGGTGACCATAGGGCGAACTACAGAGTCAGGAGTTCCGTGTCGGGTGTGCCATGCGGCAGGCAGGTAGAATAGGTCATCGACGCCAGAGAAGCTCGCAAATCCGACTTGGCCAGATATGAGTCTGGCTACCGTCAAATCCCGCGTGTCTGCAATTCTCTGCATCAAGTCCGATGCGCCACCGCCCGAGAGAGACCAGGGGAATGCGACCATTCGGGCACGGGGGAGGTCGACGACAGTAACCCAATCAGATTCTGAATCGGGCACGTCTACTTGCCCGACGATCGCCAGCCATACCGCTCCCTCTGCGGGTCTGACTGGCTGAGAGGGTTCACCCCTTACACCAAGAACCGCCCGAATTGGGCCACTGTAGCGCGGACTCACGAAGCGGTTATTGCCGATCAAGATAACAGTAGGCGTGCCATGGCCAGGAATAAAGGCACCAGAAGTATCGATAACCTCGGTTAATTCGACCCATCCAGCAAAGTATTTCTCGATAAGATTCTTGCCAAATTCACGCTTCATGAATGCATTACCCGTGATTTGGCCAACGCGACCAGCACCATCGCCCTGGCTATCTCCGCGCTTAGCGAGTTCAAAGAATCGCTCGGCGAAGGGAACCGTCAGAGCATACTTTCCGGAGCAAGTTTTTTCGTAAATGCTTCGATATAGTTTGTTGCGGGCGGCATCTGATACGGTGATGTAAGGCGGATTACCAACTACCACAGTGTACTGATCCTGACGCAGATAGTCCTTAAGAAGCTCGACATCCTCAGTTACATAGGCGAAGCCTGGACGCCCTTTGAGGTGAGCAATCAGATCGCCCTGGATACCCCACTTGAGCAGTGAATCTCCCGTGGCTACCCGTACGGGCCAGGATGGGATGCGCTCTAGCGACGACAGGTCGCAGACCTTCATCGCGGCGATCAGCAGACGGAAGCGGGCGATGGCGACCGCGAACGGGTTGATGTCGACGCCGGTGACCTGCCCGAGCGCCCGCTCGGCGATCACCCTGATGTCCGTCGCCGGCTCGCGTTCCCTCCACTTCGTGACTAGCCGGTGGAAGACACCGAGTAGGAAGTGCCCGGACCCGCAGGTCGGGTCGATTACGTTCGTCTCGGCCAGGCCGAACTCCTCGACCGCCGGCTCGAACGTCCGGTCGAGGATGAACTCCTCCACGAAGTCCGGCGTCTGCAACAGCGCGTACGTCTTCTTCGCGTGCACGGACAGGTCCTGGTACAGGTCACCGAGGAACCGGGTGTCCAGGTCGTCCCGCCGCAGCGACACCAACCCCGCCCCGCGACGAAAGAAGTCGGAGAGCCCCTCGGCCGCCTCGCCACTCAGATCGAACCGCCAGACCGGATTGTGCTCGTCGAAGATCTTCGCGGTGGCCCGCAGCCCACGCAGATACCCGAACGCTTCCCGCAGCCAGTGCCGGTCGTTGTGCCGAGGGTTCGCGATCAGATACTGCTGCCGGTGCTGCATCGCCCGCTCGGCCGGGGCGGTCGGCGCCGGGCCGCCGATCCACAGCGGCTCGACCAGCGAGTTGTCCTCGCAGAAGCGTACGAAGACACAGCCGAGCACCCAGGCCACCGCCGCCTGGTCGAGGATGTCCTCCAGCCAGGTTTCGAAGGTCGCCGCCGTACGCTTCGCCTCCCCTGCCTGCCCGTGCTCCTTGCGCAGTGACGATTCCAGCTCCGAGTCCCGGCCGACCTGTTCGCGCAGGTCGTCGGTGAGCGCGGTGACCTGGGCCTGCAAGGCTTTGAGCGGGATCATCGGGGGGTGGTCCTCTCCGGGGCGGGGGTGATCCAGGCTTCGGGTAGCCACATCGACTGGCTTCCTGGTGAGGTGAGCGGGACCTGCACGCCGTCCAGCACGGGGGTTCCGGTGCCCCGGGCCGGCACCAGCAGCAGCCGGGCGGCCGCGCGGGGACGGGTCGGGTCGGCCAGGTGCTGGATCACCTGGAGTTGGCCGTACCGGGCCAGCGGCGCGGCCTCGGTGATCAGCACGGGCCGCTCGGCGGCGTCGATCGCCTGCTCGACAGCCGGTACGACGTGATGCTGCACCAGCTCGACCAGGCTTCGGAAATCGGGGTCGGCCGGCGAACCGCTGTCCGCCGCGACGATCGCCTCCCAGGGGAAGCCAAGCGCCCGCAACTGGTCGAGCAGGATCGCGGTGACGTCCACTTCGGTCAGTCGCAGCCGGGCCAGCAGCGCCCGCCGGGCCGGGCCGAGCCGGCGGAGCGAGGCGAGCAGCACCAGGAAGCCGTGCCGGTCGATGGTGCCGGTCAGGCGGGTGTGCGCGGCGGCGACCTCGTCCGGGCCGAGCAGTGGGCTGAGCGTGGTCGCCCACCGGGTGCCGCTGACCGACGAACCGACGTCGCGGGGGCCGTACTTTCGCGCGCCAGGATGCCAGGTCAGCGGCGCCTCGCCGGCCCGTAGCAGGTCGTCCAACTCGGGACGGTCCGGCAGCTCCTGAGCGCGGGGGAACCGGGCGCGCACTCTGGCGCGTACCGTCTCGGGGTCCAGGAACTGGCCGACCAGGCCGCCGATGGCGAGCTTCAGCGCACGCTCGGCGGGCATCGCCCTGGGGTAGAGCTGGCCCTGCGGGTTGACGTCGGCCTGTCCGTTGCTGCCGGCTGCGGCGAGTTGCAGCAGCCGCTGGTCGCTGAGCAGCGGCATCCCGGCCGGCGCGGCCAGGGTACGCAGCTCTTCCACCGCCCGTTGCCGGGTCGGCAGCGGGTCGGCGGCGGCCAGGGTCGCCGCCTGGCGGCCGAGCCGGACCACGTAGGCCAGCAGGTCGGCGGCGGTGCTCTCCGCGGCCGGATCGTCCGGCTCGCGGCCGATCAGCACCGCCTCGGAGCGCTGGAACCGCTGGATGGCGAGCCGCGCGTCGCCGCCCCGGTTCAGCTCCGCCTCCACGGCGGCCCGGACCAGGCCGATCGCCTGCGCGGTCCGCTTCGGCTCGGCGGTGAACGAGCCCCGGGCGGCGACCAGCGCGTCGGCCAGCTCCTCGCTGGACATGACGGCGCCTCGGCCGTCCAGCAGGGCGACGATCTCGTCCCGGATGGTGGTCAACGCGGGATTGTTCAGCCATTCCTTGCCGGCGAACCGGCGCAGCAGCGTGGAGATCTGCGGCTGGACCTGGTCGGTGGCCCGCGCCACCTCGGCCTGGGCCGGCCAGTGCAGGAAGGTGTCGCCGTTCCCGGTCGCTTGCCCCAACAACACCTGGAGGGTACGGCGCTGCCGCTGGTTACGGCTGGTCTCCGGCGGCAGCAGGGTGGCGCTGATCGCCTCGATGCCCTGGGCCGTGGGCTGGCCGGCTACAGGGGCCGGCGACGCGGCGGTCGCATCCGCCTCGGCGAACTCCTCCCGCAGCGCCCGGGTCTTGGCCAGGATCTCCTTGCGGGTCGCGTCCGGCACCCCCCTGGCCCGAGTCAACGCGGACGGCTCGGCGTCGAGCAGCTCCCCGACCGTGTGTACGCCGAGCCGTTCCAGCGCCGACCGGGCCCGTGCCGTCAGCGTCGTCGCCTCCAGCGGCGAGTCCTGGTCGAGCAGTACGGTCGCCGGCCCGACCTCGCCCGGCTTCGACTTCAGTTCGGGGATGTCCCGGAAGATCGCCCGCCAGGCGTCGGTCATCTCGTCCAGGGTGTCGAACCGGCGGGCGGTGTCCCGGGCGAGCGCCTTGTCGAAGAAGGCGACCAGCCGGTCGGCGACCGACTGGTCGAAGGCGGCCGGGTCGAGGGTCACCTCCTCGCTGATCGCCGCCGGGTTGGCGTTGTCGCCCCAGCGTGGCAACGTGCCGGTGGCCATCTCGTACAGGGTGACGGCGGCGGAGAACCGTTCGGCAGCGGCGTCGTAGCGCATCCGGCGCGGCGGGCCGAGGAACGGGTCAAGATAACCGGTGGTGCCGGCGTTGATCTGGTCCGCCGGGGTGTCGGCCAGGGAGAAGTCGAAGATGCACAGATGCGGCTGCTTGTCCTTCGGACGCGGCCGGGCCGCCAGGTTCGCCGGCTTGATGTCCCGGTGCCACACCCCCTGGCCGTCCAGCATGGCGACGATCTCCAGCAGGTCGCGGCCGTACCGTTCGAGCAGGTCCAGCGAGAGACGTCCCTCGCGCAGATCCTCGGCCAGGGTGCGGGACCCGGCGTTCTCCATCAGCAGCGCGGTGCGCGGGCCGACCTGGACCGGACCCTTCACCAGGGCCGCGACCCGGGAGTCGCGGACCTTGTCCAGGGTGCGCGCCTCGGCGGCGAACCGCTCCCGGTGCTGTTCGTCCCGGGCCACCTTCAGCACCAGGTCCCGGCGCCCCTCCGGGGTCTCCGCGTCGACCAGCAGGGCGGTGGCGGTGGCGCCACTGCCGAGCCGGTCCTTGACCACCAGACCGCCGTCCAGCACGTCACCCCGGCGAGCCTGTAGCGGGTCGATCACCGGCTCCGGCTCCGGCGCGGTCAACTCGTCCCAGACGAGTTCCAGGCAGGACCGGAAATCCGCCATCCGCGCGGTCCGCTCGGCTGGATCACCCCGGGTGGCGTCGTAGACCAACTGCACCAACGCGTACGGCATGCCGTCGACCACGGCGTCCAGGTGCAGCCCGCCGTCGGCGACGGCGGTGAGCAGCTCGTCCGCACTCGCTGCCGGGTCGGCACCGGCGAAGATCCGGTACGTCAACGCGCCCAGCGCGAACAGGTCGAGCTGATGCCCCGGCAGGTGCTCCAGGGTGGTCGCCTCGGGCGCCTGGTAACGCCGGACCTGGTCGTCGAAGAAGATTTCCAGGCTGGCCGGGTCGGACGGCGGGGTGAGCTGGGTCAGCCGAGTACTGGCCAGTCGGGCACCGGTCTGCCAGTCGGTCACCACGAGGGTGGGCCGGGGACCGTCCGGGTCGCTGACGAAAATCGCCCGCGGATGCAGTGACCGGTGCACCAGCCTCCGCGAATGGGCATAGTCGATGATTTCGGCGAGATCCTGCACCAGTTGCAGCCGCTGCGCCATGTGCAGCTTGGGGCCCCGCTCGACCAACCACTGATCGAACCGTACCCAGCTCGGCTGGTGGTCGAACACCACCGCCGGGCCCCAGGGATGTTCGACCAGATCGGTGGCGCGGGCGATGCCGGGATGGTGGATGCCCTGCAACAACCGGAATTCCCGCTCGGCCGCCCGCTTGATCGATGGGATGTCCTCCTCGGCCGCCCGGCTGGTCAGATAGAACCGGACCCGCCGCGTGGTGGCGGCGTCGAGCGAGTGGTCGGCGAGGAAGTCCTGCCAACCGATCCCCTCGGCGAACGGACGCTGATGCAGTTGGAGCTGGTTGATGTTGCGTTCGGCCACCGATGGCCGGATCTTCGCGCCCTTGACCAACTCGACGATCTGCCGCGCCCGGACCGCGTCCACCACATGACTCGGATTGCTCGGCTGGGTGAGCAGCAACTTCTTCAGGCTGTCCAGCCCCGCGTTGTGCCCGTCGAGCCCGTAGACGTGCTGACGGCCGATCGGGTCCAGGCTGGCCCGCATGTTCCGGGCGTGCAGGAAGACCGCCGCGCCGACGTACGGCGTCTTGCCGGGCTGCCGGGCGTAGAACCTGATCAGGCTGGCCAGCCGCTTCGCCTTCCGGTTCGCCAGGATGTACGGGTTGTCCACCTGGCGCCGCCGACCGTTGGGCATCCGGCGCATCCAGAGCATGCCGTCGCCCTCGATCTCGCCCTGCCAGTGCTTCAGCTCCAGCACGTACAGGCCACTGCGGGTGAGGATCAGCGCGTCGACCTCGTTGATCGAGCCGTCGGTGCCGACGAACTCGACGTTCGCCCAGACGTGGTACGGCTCCGCGTCCGGCAGGTACGACGCCAGCTCCCGCAACCCGTCCTGCTCGTGTGGGAACGCGCTCGGGTTGATCTGCTCCCACCGGGGAGAGTCCTCACGCACGACACATCACGCTCGCCCACGCAGCCCGCACCGCAGCCCCCAGATATGCAGAATTGGTGGGCAACGTTACCGATGGCTCACAACTACTGTGGAGTGTCCGTTCGGTCGATTCCGAGGGTGATTCGGCGTTTGCCGGTCGTTCTCAGCGCCAATCCGACAAGCCGACAAGAGATCCACAAGCACTGTCCGGCCTCATGGTCCGCCAACTGGCCAGGTCGGCAGCAGCTACCGCGGGGTTCACGGGCCTATGCCGGCGGGGCTCTGCGGTCCGGCCGAAGCCGGCGACCCCTCGCGTTTTCGCCGTACGCCTGGTCCGCCTTCGTATCCGGAGTCAAGGCCGTCGCCATCGTCTGCTGACCGACCCGCTTCAACCGATGCCCTCGACCTTCGTCCGGGGACGTCTGGCGTTGTCTCCATCTCCACGGAGCCACCCAGAAATCTCCCAGGTCATCGGTGCCGTTTCGGCTCGCAGACCCTCGAGACCGTCCGGCGGGCAGCCTGCCTCTGCGGGGCGCGGACCTGCCTGATCGGGACTTGTCGGACCCTGGCACTAGCTTGCCGGCCATGGCGATTCCCGAGCGGGTGCCGATCTCGTACGAGCCCGACTACCGCACCGACACCATCGGCACCTACGACGGCGGGCAGTTCTTCGGATCCGTCACGGCGACCGTCGAGGACGGCGCCGGGGCCGAACCCGACTGGTTCCGTTTCAAACGGTGGTACGCCGTGCTGCACCGGTTCGACCACGACGGCGGCCACACCGACTCGCAGATCTGGTTCGCCGGCACCAGCGAGCACGAGAGGGCCGCCGTGGAACGGCCTGTACGACACCTGAACCCGACACGCCATGGTGGATGGTCGAACCGCATCGAGACCGGAGCGTCGACCTCGTTGATCGAACCAGCAGAAGCAGCCGTAGGCTGACAGCACCGAACCAGGATGATGAACATGTGGGACGTCGAGGACATCCAAGCCCGGCTCGCAGTTATGCGAGCTGAAGACCCCGAACTCAAACGCTTCGGGGCGCGGCGCCATCGATACCGATTCGGACCCACTCTCAGCGAAGCCGACCTGGCCGCGTTCGAGGGCCACCACCACATCACGTTGCCAGACACCTACCGCAGCTTCCTGCGGGAGGTCGGAAACGGCGGCGCGGGCCCTTACTACGGGCTATTCGCTCTTGACGGCGACGGTCTGAGAGACCACGACCGAGAGGAACGTTCCCGGCCCGGTTACCTAGCCACCCCCTTCCCGCACACGCAGGCATGGAACCCCGCCTACCACGTGCCAGAGCCGGGCGTCGCCGGCCCAGCCGACATGATGACCGAAGACGAATACTTCGACGAACGATGGACGGCTGGCTCGCTGGTAATCGCCGAATTCGGCTGCGGTGCCTTCCACCGCCTGATCATCACGGGGTCAACCCGAGGCCAGGTCTGGTTCGACGACCGAGCCGCCGACGGTGGCCTCACCCCCGAGACCGACTTTGTCGACTGGTACCACGACTGGCTACGTAATCGCAGGTAACCCGACTGCGGCAGCCAACCCAGACCAAACGAACAGAACTAGATCATCTAGCCGGACGTGTCACCCAGGTCCCGAGAATGATCTGTTTCGCAGTGGACCCCTTCGGTACCCGCTCCGATCGGTCAACGGCGTACCCGATAGCGCAGGTGAAGCACCCGGTTGCCCTGAATCACCACGTCAGGATCCTCCAACAGGTGCTGGGCGTCGACCGACCCGAAGTAGCGCTTGCCGGACCCGAACACGACGGGTACGACGTCCATGCGCACCTCGTCGACCAGGCCCGCGGCGAGCACCTGGCCACCGACGTCGCCAGCGGCGACCTCGACGATGCGGTCACCCGCGAGCTCCTGTGCCTTGGCCACGGCCGCCTCGACGCCGTCGACGAAGTGAAACGGCGCCTCGGGGTCCCAGCCCTCGGGCACCGGCCGGTGCGTCACGACGACCACGTGGTCGATCCCGCCCGGAGGCTTCCCGTCCCAGCCGTCCGTCAGGTCGAAGACGTGGCGGCCGGCGATTGTCACCCCGATCTCGTCCCAGTACGGCCGGATGTAGTCGTAGGACGTTTGCGACACCTTCAACGCGCCGCTCTCGTCCAACAGCACGTCACCGCCGAGCAACCAGTCGAACAGCGGTCCGGGCTGGTCGTTCTCGTCCGCGATGAAGGCGTCCACCGACACCGAGCTGTACATGACCACCTTGCCCACGGGTACTCCTCTGCTTCGGGGTGCCCCCAAATTAGCGTGCCGTGAGCTGTCGCTCTTGTAAGAAATCAATCAGCCGGTGTAAGAAATCAATCGGCCGGCAGCGGCCAGCCGTCCAGCGTGTGGCCAGGATGCTCGCGCAGGAACCGCCGCCGGACTTCGGCGTACCGGGTCGGCGTGAGCCCGGTGAACGCCCGGAACTCGTGGCCGAAGTGGGCCTGGTCGAAGTAGCCTGCGCCACCGGCGACGTCGCTCCAGTCGATTGGTTCGGCGAAGTCGATCGCGAGCATGGTGGCGGCGAAGCGCTGGGTGCGGGCCAGTCGCTTCGGCGTGACGCCGATGAGCTCCTTGAACCGCTGTGCCAGATGAGTGCTGCTGACACCGGCTGCCACGCTCAGGTCGCCGATCGCCACCGCCCCGCTGGTCGCCGCGATGGCGCTGCTGGTGTGGCGGACCAGCCCCAGACCGGCGGTCTCGCACAGTCGTCGCATCAGCTCCTCCTCGAGCAGCGTCAGCATCTCGTGAGGTCCCTCGGCCGTAGCCAGCCGGTCTCGCAGTTCGGCGATGGCGGGTCGACCCCAGATTTGCTCTACCGTCACCGGCCGGTCACACAGCTCGGCCGCGGGCATCGGCAGGAACGGCGCCAGCCCCCACGACTTGACGTGCACGCCGACGGACCGGGTCCGAGGTGGGTAGCCGAATTCCCACGCGCGGGTGGGCGTGGTGACCACGCAGCCGTCGGCGTACTCGGCCGTCTCGATGTCGGTGCCGGCGCGGATGCGGAACGGCGCCCCGAGGTTGATGATGAGCAACGCCGCCGGACTTGCCGGCAGCGTCAGCCGGGCGTACGGCGACGCACCCTCCAGGTAGTAGAGGTCGTCGATCAGCCCGTCGAGCGGCGGTCGCGGCGCTCTGGACACGTACTCCACGCCCACAGTATCGCCGGCATCGCGCGCCGGGACGGTCCAGCCGCGCTGCCGCCAGCATCGAGCCCGCAGCCCCGAGTCGGACGGAAAGCGGCCGTAGGGGTGCCACAATGCCCGGGTTCCGACCATTGGAGGATCCGTGTCCGTGGACCTGCAGGCGACGATGCCCGTCGCCTTCTCCGTCGCCGCGCTGGTGTCGACGACCCGGGATGTGTTGACCGAACTGCTGGGCGGCTGTTCCGTGCCGGCGATCGTCGTACGCACCGACCGCCGGTGGGATCGCGGCAGATTGGTCGATCCGGGTCGGGTGCTGATACCTGCCGAGCAGGAAACGGCCGTCGTCGGCGCCGATCTGGTCGGGGCCGACTATGCCCGCTCCGGCCCGGACTACCGCCTGGTCGTGGGCGACGAGGACGACGGGGCGTCTCTCCATGCCAGCGAATACCCGGCCTATCCCGAGTTCGACGAGCCGGCACGGACCGTCCTGTGGTGCACCCCGGACCGTACCTGCGTGGGCGTTACCGTCGGGGCAGCGGTGACTCTGGCCGCGGCCATCCGCGGTGGTGGTCAGATCGAGGAGTGCCAGCTCAGGCTGTTCCCGGTCGTCGACCCGCGCGCGGCGATGCAGGCGTTGCGCCTGCCCGATGCGGAAGCCGGATTCGTCGACCAGTGTGTGCGGTTCGTGCGTGCGATCGACACGCTCAACGGCTGGCCGTCGGCGGTCGACGCTGCCTCGTGGTCCGAGGCGCGGCCGAACTGAGTACCCCGCGTACGCGTGGATGTCCGGCTACCCGGATGCCGCAGCGCCCTGGGCCGGCGTACCCGGATCGACCAGGCCGCCACGGTACGCGGCCACCACCGCCTGCGCCCGGTCCCGAAGTCCGAGTTTGAGCAGGACCCGCCCGACGTGGGTCTTCACGGTCGCCTCGCCGATGTAGAGCCGGGCTCCGATCTCGGCGTTCGACAGCCCGTACGCGACCTGCACCAGCACCTGCCGTTCCCGCTCGGTCAGCCGGGCGAGTTCCTCGGCCCGGGGCGCACGCGGCTCGCCCCGCGCCGCGAACTCGGTCAGCAGGGAGCGGGCCACCGCCGGAGCGAGCCAGGCATCCCCGCGCGCGACCGCCCGTACCGCCAGGGCGAGTTCCGCCGGAAGGGCGTCCTTGAGCACGAACCCGGACGCCCCGGCCCGCAGCGCTTCCCGCACTGTGTCGTCCACGTGGTACGTCGTCAGGATCAGCACCCTGACCAGCTTGTCGGGGTCGGGCTCGTCGGCGGTCAGGATCCGGGTCGCGGCCACCCCGTCGGTGCCCGGCATCCGGACGTCCATCAGCGTGACATCGGGCCGCAGTTCGCGGGCCAGCGCGACCGCCGTCGCCCCGTCCCCGCACTCCCCCACCACCTCGATGTCCGGCTCGGCGGCGAGCAGCATCCCGATGCCGGACCGCACCAGCGGTTGGTCGTCGGCCAGCAGTACCCGGATCACGACGAGCCGTCCGAAGAAGCCGGACTGAGCGGGCCGTCCGGCGCCGGAGTGAGCGGGCTGTCCGACGCCGGACCGAGCGGGGCGTCCGACGCCGGAGTGAACGGGCCGTCCGGTGCCGGGGTGCCCGGCTCCTCCAGTGCCGCAGTGGACAGCGGCAGCCGGGCCGCCACCCGGAACCCGCCGGCCGGAACCGGTCCGGTGGACAGCTCGCCGCCGACGACGGCGACCCGCTCCCGCAACCCGAGCAGCCCGTGCCCGGTGGACAGCCGGGGATCTCCGGCGGCGGGTACGGCACCGGCCGGCCCGTCGTCGCAGACCTCCACCGACAGCTCGTCGCCCCAGCGGATCCGCACGTCGACGCGGGCGTGGGCTCCGGCGTACCGGGCCGCGTTGGTCAGCGCCTCCTGCACCGTCCGGTAGGCGGCCAGCCCGACGCTCGGCGCCACCGGCCGGGGCGTACCGTCCCGGGTCAGGGCAATGCGTAGACCGGTATCCCGCATCCGGGTCACCAGGTCGTCGATCTCGTCAGGGCCGGGCAGTCCGGCCTGGTTGTCCGCCGGGCCGGCTGGGCCGGGTGGGCCCGGTGCCTCGGCATCGGCCGGGACGGTGTCGTCCGGAACGAGTACGGCGAGCATCCGGCGCAACTCGTCGACGGCCTGCCGCCCCGCCTCCTCGATGTGCCCGAGAGCGGTCGCGGCCCGGCCCGGGTCGGTGGGAAGGATCCGCCGGGCACCGCCGGCCTGCAACAACATCACGGTCACCGAGTGCGCCACGACGTCGTGCAACTCCCGGGAGATCCGGGCCCGTTCGGCGGCGACCGCCCGGCCGGCCTCGGCCACCCGACGCCGTTCCGCGTCGGCCAGCCGGCGCCGGCTGGTCCCGGCCCACCGGCCGAGGGCCCAGATCCCGGAAACGACGAGCGTGTAGACCAGCCCGACCCCCGAGGAACACGGCGGTACGGCGGTCCGCGTCGGCGCGGCCCGCCAACCAGGCCTCGTTCGCGGCGATGACCATGAACGGCACCAGCGCCGGGGCGATCAGCCAGGCCCGGCCCAGCGCCGCGTACGCCCCGACGGTGTAGAGCGCCACCAGGCCGCAGAGCACCGGCTGGTAACCGGCGATCAGGGTGCTGCCGACAATCGCGTGCACCCACACCAGCGCGAACACCGGCACCGGGTGCCGGCGGCGCCACAGCAGTGCCGTCGCGCCGAGCCCGGCGTACCCGATCAGCACCAGCGTGGCCGTCCGGGCGCCCCCGGCGTTGGCCAGGTCGGTGCCGGCGGTGCTGAACAGGGCCAGGTCGAGGATCCAGACCGCGACCGCGAGCACGGCGTCCCGGCCGATCCGCGCCGGAGCCGGCGGTCCAGCCGGGACCGCGCCGGCCGGTACGCTCGGACCTGGCCGGACCGTCGGCGGCGCGTCGATCCCGGCGGCCGGGCTCATCGTGGACCGTGGGGTTCGCAGAAACAGAAGAGCACACAGAATCCGGTGGTGAGCTGTTCGAGCGAGTCGAACCGGTGGTCCGCCCGGCGTGGCTCCCGCTGCGCCAGCTCCAACTCTCCGGCGCGGGCCAGCAGGTCCGGACCGACCTGGTCGATGCCCTCGGGGATGATCCGCTGTCGGCGCAGTGCCTCCCACAGGTCGCCGTCGGCCCGGGCGACCTCGGCGGCCAGGGCGGCGGCGTCGGCCCGGCCGATCTGCGCGCTGTAGATCGACGGCCGGCCCAGCTTCGCGGTCATCGCGAGTGGTCCCCGGTCACCCACGGCGAACCGTCCCCACTTCCAGATCGGCGGCGCCTCCACGGCCAGCCGGGGTTCCAGGTCCACCGGAAAGACCAGTATCTCGGCGTCGAGGTCCGGGGCGAACAGCCGCTTCGGAGGGTTCGGCACCAGCACGACGTCGGCGTCGACGAGTACGCCGGCGGCCAGGTGCCCGCTCACCCGGTCCGGCGCCCTTCGGTCCTGAATGGACACTCTGATGTCGGCTCGCACCGCTGTTTCGACGCACATACCGGGGTCCTCCCATGTTCCAGATGTGCCAGCAGGGTAGGCGGCCTCGATCAACACCGCTGTCAGCTTTGGTCACTTGCCGGGTCCACCGCCCGGCGGAGTCCGACCCCCGGGTACACCGTGGCGACTACCCCGGCACTCCGCCTGCGAGCGGACGTCGTGCGCGCCACGTCGGTCCACGATGGATACGCCGCCCCGGCCAGGTTCCGGGACGGCGTCTCCCTGACACGACAGGAGCAAAACCATGTCCCGAGTGCCCATCCGCCGCCTGCTCGCGGCGGCCCTGGCCCTGACCGTGGCCGCCGGTCTGGCCACCGGAACGCCCACCAGGGCCGCCGCCGGTCCGGCCACCGGAACGCCCACCAGGGCCGCCGCCGAGGACAAGCCGGAGTGGACCAGCGACGATCCGAAGGCCGGCTCCAACTCGGCGGCGGAGATCATGGCCGCGCAGGCGCCGCTTGTCGCGTTCGCCAGCCGGATCACCGAGCTGGACGAGAAGTTCGCGGCCCTCGGCGGACTCCGGCTCCGGGTGGAGAAGCGGACCGTGGATCTGTGGTGGAAGGGCGAGGTGCCGGCGGAGGTCCGGGAGGAGATCGTCCGCGCCGACGCCGAGGGGGTCCGGGTCGAGCTGGGCGAGGCGGAGTTCAGCCAGCGGGAGCTGGTCGAGCGTACGGCCAGCCTGCCGGAGAGCTGGCGCGAGTATCCCGGGCTGGTCGAGGTCGGGCCGGCGGTCGACGGCAGCGGACTGCTACTCGGGGTGACCCGGGACGCCGACCCGTCCGGGTGGGACTTCGGCGTACCGGCCGAGGTGGTACGCACCGAGGAGTTCACCGCGTACAGCCGGCGCAACGACGTCGCCCCCTGGTGGGGCGGAGCGGAGATCAGTGCCCCGGTGTCCGGCGCCGGCGGCCGGTGCAGTACCGGCTTCGCGGTGGCCCGCCACTTCCTGTGGTGGGAGACCAGTCGGGGCATGCTCACCGCCGAACACTGCGCCCCCGGTGGCGGAGTACCGTTCGTCGACCCGACCGGTGAGCAGATCGGTGTGGCCGAGCCGGCACCGGCCCGGCGGCTCTCCGACTCGCTCTACATCCCGACCCGATCCGGCGCCCGGATCTACGACGGCGGGGTGGGCGTCGGCGAGTTCTCCAAGCCGGTCGCCGGTGCTACCGCAAACTTCCCCGGGCAGTTCGTCTGCACCTCCGGGGCGGGCACCGGAGTGCACTGCGACATCCGGACCGACCGGATCAACCTGCTGGTCTTCGTCTCCGGTGGGTCCTTCGTCAGCAGCGCGGTGCTGGCGCACGAGGTGAACGGACGGGCCGCGGCCGGTACCGGCGACAGCGGCGGGCCGGTCTTCACGCTGACCCAGAACTTCAGCAAGACCCTGGCCGCCGGGCTGATCGTCGGCGGACGCACCGCGGTGGGCTGCGGCTCCTTCGGCGCATCCTGCGGCAACGAGGTCGCGTTCGTGGACATCGGTTTCGTGCTGCTGGCCCAGAACGCGAGCCTGCTCACGTCCTGACCGGGGCCCGGCACCAGGCCGGCACCGAGCCCGCCACGGAAGGCACTCCGGGCGCCGGACGTTGACGGCGGCACGCCAGCCGGGATAGTTGCCGGCCGCTGTCCACACCACCAACTCGACCCGCCGCTGTTGTATCCACCCAACGGCGGCGGGTCGGGACGAACCGGCTCAGCTCTCCTGGTCCAGGAAGGCGAGGGTGACCGCTGCGAACAGCGGGGACAGGAACAGGTTGTAATGAGTGAGACCGGGCAGGATCGCCAGTGCGTGACCACCCGTGGGCCGGGACTCGCCCATCCAGCCACCGTCACGCTGGCCACCGTCGAGCAGCTTGAAGACGTCGACGTAGTGGCTCGGTGGTGCCATGTCGGCATCGGCGGCGACCACGAGCGTCGGCATCCGCAGGCCGCGTACCTCCTCGGTGAAGTCGAAGTCCTTCGCCATCGCCTCACCGATCTTGTCGAGCAGCCGCGGGAAGTCCTCGGGACGGGGCGCCACCCGCTGGTAGAGCTCGTACATCGGGGTGTCCTTCATGTATTCGGCTGCCGCCCCGCTCACCTGGCCCTGCTGCTGGAGCATTTCCGGATAGATCGCGTCGCGCCTGAAGTTCGCCGCCGCCGCGACCAGGCGGCCCACCTTCTCCGGATACTGGACCGCGACCTGGAACGCCACCCCGCCGCCGAGCGAGTAGCCGACCACGTCCGGCTTCCGCAGGCCGAGGTGGTCGATGAGCGCGGCGACGTCGCCGGCCATCAGCCGGACGTCGATCGGTCGGTCGATGTCGGCGGTCCGGCCGTGTCCCTGCAGGTCGACGGCGATGACCTGGTGGTGGTCGGCCAGGGTGGGCAGGATCGGCCCGAACATCTCACCCGAGCCGAGGCCCCCGTGGAGCAGGATCATGGGGCGTCCCGTCCCGTACGTCTCGTAGTACAGGTTGATGCCGTTGACGTCGGCGTACTGGCCCGAACCGGCGGTCTCGGCGGTCCACTCCGTGGCGGTCATGGTGACTCCTTGGGCTTCCTGGTCGACTTGACGCCGGGGTAGACCGGCCGGGCACCGGAAACTCATCGCTTCCGGCAGCACAAATCAATCGGGTACCCGGCAGCCTCCACGACCCGTCGTCGCCCCGCACCGGGTGCTCGGCTAGTTTCGTCCAGGTGGATGACGTGGCGACCAGCCCACCGATCGAGGCGCGGCTGGAGGCGTACCGGTCTGAGCTGATCGGCTACTGCTACCGGATGTTGGGGTCGGTCTTCGAGGCCGAGGACGCCGTGCAGGACACCCTGGTCCGCGCCTGGCGTAGCTTCGACCGGTTTGAGGGACGGTCCACCCTGCGATCCTGGCTGTACCGGATCGCGACGAACGTCTGCCTGAACATGCTCGCCAGCGCTCAACAGCGGGTCCGGCCCATGGACCTCGGCCCGGCCGGGTCCGGCCGCGCCACCGACGCGGGCGAGCCGCGTCCCGACCAGATCTGGGTGGGCCCGGCACCGGACAGCAGGGTGCTGCCCGAGGGGGCCGATCCGGCCAACGTGGTCGCCGAGCGCGAGTCGATCCGACTGGCGTTCGTCGCCGCGCTACAGCATCTGCCACCCCGGCAGCGGGCCGTACTGATCCTGCGCGAGGTACTGGCCTGGTCGGCCCAGGAGGTGGCCGACCTGCTCGACACCTCGGTACCCAGCGTCAACAGCGCCCTCCAGCGGGCCCGGACGACCATCGCCGCCGCCGACACCACCGCCGAACTGCACGAGCCGTTGGACGACCGGCAGAAGACGCTGCTCACCAGGTACGTGAAGGCGTTCGAGGCGTACGACCTCGATGCGCTGACGGCACTGCTGCACGACGACGCGACGCTGTCGATGCCGCCGCTGCCGCTGTGGCTGCGTGGCCACGACGACATCGCCGCCTGGATGGCCGGTACGGGCAGCGGCTGTCGCGGCTCGCGCCTGCTTCCGGTGGTGGCGAACGGCGTGCCGGCGTTCGGGCAGTACCGGCCCCGAGCCAGTGGTGACGGGCACGATCCATGGGCGCTGATCGTGCTGGAGACCTCAGCCGGGCGGATCGTGGCCGTCAACAACTTCCTCGACACCACCCGCCTGTTCCCGCTGTTCGGACTGCCCGCCCGTCTGGGGTAGCACGTCGGTCAGTCCGAGCAGTCGCACGAGACCGAGCAGGTCCGGGCCGGCCCCGCTGACCACCAGGCTCCAGCCGTGTCGTCGGGCGGTCAGGCGCAACCGGGCCAGCGCCTCGACCGTCACCAGGTCGGGACCGGCCAGGTCGGCCACGTCGCAGACCACGACGCCGCCGGCTCGGCCGCGTAGCAGTTCGGCAAGGTCTGCGCAGAGGACAGGGACATCCGCACGCGTGACCGTCGCGGGGATGGCGGAAAATATCGCGGAGGGCGCCACCTGGGTAGGACCGCTGGCATCGCGGAAACTCATCGGACCGGGCCCCCCGGGATGGGGCCTGGGTCTCGGCTTGGGCCTGGGACTCGGCCTGGGTGTTGGCCTGGGCCTGGGACTCGGCCTGGGGCTCGGCCTGGGCCTGGGGCTCGGCCTGGGCCTGGGGCTCGGCCTGGGACCCGGCCTGGGACCCGTCGGTCGCGGGTCCAGTCGTGGCGCCCGGCATGAGTCGCCGCCAGGACGGGACCAACGGCGGGTGGTGGGGCCGGCGGGACGCCGACGCCGGTTCAGGTGATCGGCAGCGCGGTCGCGACGGGCCAGGCGACCAGCACGGCGCCGGCCGGGATCGTGCGCCACCAGGGCATCCCGGTCAGCCACGCCACGCCGGCAACCAGGAGATACAGCGCAAGCAGCGCCGCGATCAGCGGGGTGACGAGCGCGAGGAAGCCGGGGGCCAGGCCGACGGTGGCCGCTGCGGGAAGCGGCAGGCACACCGCGACCAGGACCGCGACGCTCCATGGCGGACGGGCGATGGCGTTCACGCCGCCGAGCAGGACCCCGGTGGCGAGGGCGAGCAACCCGATCAACCACCAGCGCGACCCGTGCGGCAGCACCGAGGTCAGGCCGAGATGAATGGGTACGACGATCGCCGCGCCCGCCCCGACGGCCAGCGCGACGGTGGAGACCGCCGCCGTCCACGGCGCGGAGCCGAGCCCTACGGTGCCGCTCGCACCATGCCGAACGCCCTCCGCCGGACGGGCACCGGTCCGGCGGCGGATCACCACGGCGGCGGTCGCGAGAATGGCGCCGGCCAGCGCGAAGTAGCCGACGAGGTAGCCGGTGACCGGCGCCGGCAGCATCCGGGCCGACAACCAGCCGCCGACCAGGGCCGGTACCGGGGTGACCAGCACCGCGCCGCCGAGCCACACCATCGACCCGGGTGCGGGCGGTACCGGCCGGGCCGGGATCGAGGGCGCACCACGTGCCGACGGCCGGATCAGCACGGCGGTCACCAGGAGCAGCATGCCGATCAGGATCACCCCACCCGCCGCCAGCCGACGCTTCGCGGCGATCACCTGTCGCTCCGGCCGGTGCCCCAACGCGTCGTCGAGCCAGCGTGCGGCCTCCCGATGGGTACGGCCGGCGTAGAGCACCCCGACGTGTTCGACGAACCCCACCCGAACCATCCGGCGCCCGGCGGTGCCGTCCCCGACCGCCTCCCGCGAAACGGACCGAATGCCGGCGGGTTCCAGTGCGCCGACGATCAGCAGCAGGTGGCGGGGGCCGGGCCGTAACGCCGCTGCCGCACCTGCGCCCAGCGCGCTCGCCACG
>NZ_JADPUN010000231.1 GCF_015690345.1 Plantactinospora alkalitolerans
TCAGATGTGGATAAGAGACAGACCCGCCACCCCGCGTCCGGATGCCGACGCGGGGTCGTCTTACCCGGGGGCCGAACCGGCCCACCGGCCGGACGACGGAGGCCAGCAACCGGTGCCGACGACCAGCGGCCCGGACGGCCGTGACCGGAGCGCGCGTGCGGTGGTACGGGTCAGCTCGCCGACCGAGCGGCGTAATCCGCGCAGTGCCGAGCTGGACCTGATGTCCACCCGGGACGTGCTGAGGGTGATCAACGACGATGACCGGCGGGTTCCCGCCGCCGTCGCCACGGTGCTCGACGAGATCGCCGTCGCGGTGGAGCTGGCGGTGACGGCGTTGCGCGCCGGAGGTCGGGTGCACTACTTCGGCGCGGGCACCTCGGGGCGGCTGGGCGTGCTCGACGCGGCCGAACTGGCTCCCACCTTCAACGCGCCGGACCGCTGGTTCTGCGCCCACCTCGCCGGCGGCCCGGAGGCGATGTGGCGGGCGG
Organism: Plantactinospora alkalitolerans; assembly: GCF_015690345.1. Taxonomy (GTDB): domain Bacteria; phylum Actinomycetota; class Actinomycetes; order Mycobacteriales; family Micromonosporaceae; genus Plantactinospora; species Plantactinospora alkalitolerans. The sequence goes on from NZ_JADPUN010000231.1 coordinate 489, forward strand.
TGGAGGACGCCGAGGACGACGAGGCCGGCGGTGCCGCGCAGGCACGCGAGTGCGTACGGGCCGGGGACCTGGTGGTCGGGCTGGCCGCCAGTGGTCGGACGCCGTACGTACTGGGTGCGCTGCGGGCCGCAACCGACCTGGGCGCGGATACCGTGCTGTTCTGCGCGGATCCGGACGCCGCGGCGGCCCGTGCCGTCACGGTCTTCATCGGCGTGGACACCGGCCCCGAGGTGGTTACCGGCTCGACGCGGATGAAGGCCGCGACCGCCCAGAAACTGGTGCTGAACGGGTTTTCCACGGCCGTGATGGTGCGGCTCGGACGGGTCTACTCAAACCTGATGATCGACATGGTGGCCACCAACGCGAAGCTGCGGGGCCGAATGATCTCGATTCTGGTGGAAGCGACCGGCTGCGCCGAGGAGGTCGCCCAGCGGGCGTTGACCGAGGCCGACGGCGACCTGAAGGCGGCCCTGGTGTCGTTGCTGTCCGGTGCGGCCGTCGCGGACGCCAGGGCGGCACTGGACCGCTCGGCGAACCAGGTCCGGGGAGCGATCGCGCTGCTCGCGAGCTGAGAGCCGGCTCAGGTTCGGCCACCGCCACCACCGACCGCCCGGGGCGTCCGGCAGAGATCGTTTCGCCCTGCCCGAGCGCGGGACTTTACGTCGGCTGCGGATTGTTACCCAGGCGGAGGGGGTAACCCTCTCGCGGTGGCGGATGAACCAAGTCGGCGTGTCGTGCGTCTGTCAGAGCGTGACGAGAATCGCAGCAGCCCAGTGATCTGGATCGCTGTGTGTCGTTGTGTCGTGGTGGTGCGATAGCGGGTGGACAGCCGACGCAGGCCCGGTAGCTGCGGCGCCGCCGGCTTCGAGACGCCCCGATAGGGACGACTGACAGCAAACGTCGATCGTGCTTTCAGCAACTACTCAGGCATTCGTGACACTTTCGAACCACGAGATGGAATCCCCAACGCGTCTCAACTGTTGTGTAGGTGTCAGCACCGCGGCGCACAGCGGAAGTTACGGGGAGGGCTGATGAACGTGGGGTTGGCAGGAGCAGGAACCCGGGCCACCGGGAGGAACGACGAGGGGACCGTGGGGAACGTGGAGAAGAAGATCGTGATGCGAACCGACGAGGTCGCCGAGGAGCGCGACCTGGTCGGCGTCTACCTGCACGAGATCTCCCGCACGCCGCTGCTCGACGCCGCCGCGGAGGTCGACCTCTCCAAAGCCATCGAGGCAGGACTCTACGCCGAACATCTCATCGACGAGGACAAGCTGCCGGTGGGAGTCAGCCACGCGGAGCTCGAGCGGCTGGTGGTCGAGGGCGGGCGGGCCAAGGACCTGTTCATCCGGGCCAACCTCCGGCTGGTGGTGTCCATCGCCCGCCGGTACGTCCGGTCCGGCATGCCGATGCTCGACCTGATCCAGGAGGGCAACACCGGCCTGGTCCGGGCGGTCGAGAAGTTCGACTACGAGCGCGGCTACAAGTTCTCGACGTACGCCACCTGGTGGATCCGGCAGGCGATCAGCCGGGCGATCGCCCAGCAGGAGCGCACCGTACGGCTGCCGGTGCACCTGGTGGAAGACGTCAACCGGATGCGCAACGTGGCCCGCCAACTCACCCGTGAACTCGGGTCCGACCCGGAGCCGGAGCAGATCGCGGCGGCGCTGGGCGTACCGGTGGAGCGGGTGCACGAACTGGTCCGCTGGTCGCAGGACACGGTGTCGCTGGACACCCCGGTCGGAGACGACGGCGACACCAAGCTCGGCGACCTGGTCGCCGACAGCGACGCGCCGTCGCCCGAGGAGATCGTGCTGACCGGCCTGGAGCGGCAGCGCATCGAAGGGCTGCTCAACCACCTCGACGACCGGTCGGCCGGGATCATGCGGGCCCGGTACGGCCTGGAGGACGGTCGGGAGCACTCGCTGACCGAGGTGGCGTCCCGGTTCTCGCTCTCCCGGGAGCGGATCCGGCAGTTGGAGATCCAGGCCCTGGGCCGGCTGCGCGAGCTCGCCCGAGCCGAAGGACTGGCGGCAGCCTGACCGACCGCGCCCCGTGGTTTCCTAGTGGCCGGCGTCCCCATCGGGGGCGCCGGCCACTACCGCCCTGGGGAGGGATCTGTGCCGATCAGTCCGACCGCACGGCGTCGCCGGCTCGGTATCGAACTGCGCCGGCTCCGGGAGCGGGAGCAGCTCACCCTGCTTCAGGTGGCGCAGCGGATGAAGTGCTCCGATGCCAAGATCTCCCGAATCGAGGCGGGCAAGCACTCGACCCATCCCCGGGACGTGCTCGGGCTGCTCGACATCTACCAGGTGGCCGACGAGCGCACCCGCGAGGTGCTGGCGACGCTGGCCAAGCAGTCGACCCAGCGCGGCTGGTGGGTCACCTACGGAGGTGCGATTCCGGACTGGTTCGAGGTCTACGTCGGACTCGAGTCCGAGGCGACCGAGATCCGTACCGCGGAGACCCATCTGGTGCCCGGCCTGTTGCAGACGGAGGCGTACGCCACCGCGCTGATCCGGGCCACCCAGCCGCTGGCGCCGGCCGAGGAACTGACCCGACAGGTCGAACTCCGGCTGGCCCGGCAACGCCGACTCACCGAACACGGCCCGGTACGGCTGCGGGTCGTCCTCGGCGAGGCCGTGCTCCGCTGCCGGGTCGGTGACGCCGGCACGATGCGGGAGCAGCTCGGCTACCTCGCGACGCTGGCCGAGCGGTCGAACGTCGAACTGCGGGTGGTGCGGTTCACCAGCCCGGCGTACACGGCCTTCGGGCGGCCGTTCGTGCTGCTCGGCTTCACCGAGCCCACCGACCCGGGCCTGGTCTACACGGAACACCGCACGGGCGCGCTCTACATCGACGAGCCGGCCCAGATCGCCTCCTTCGCGCTTGCTTTCGACCACCTGGTTGCGGCAGCGTTGTCGCGGAAAGAATCGGCGCGGCTGCTCAGAGAGACGGCGGCCTCCTGGAAGTGAGGGACCGGGCGGGATGTTGCCGGAAGGAAGTGCGCCGATCTGGCGGAAGAGCAGGCACTCCGGTGGCGAGGGAGGCAACTGCGTCGAGGTGGCCCGGCTCGCCCCCGAAGTCGGGGTACGCGACTCGAAGGACCGGGCCGGGGCCGTACTCCGGTTCGCCCCGAAGGCCTGGGCGACCTTCCTCGCGGACCTGCGACCCGACGCCGGGGCGTCGCGAATGACCTAGCAGCAGCCGGCACCCGCCATTGCCGCACCTGACCCGGACCAACCGGCCCTCGGCGAGGCCGTGGCGCCGCCCTGCGTGGAAGTCGAGGCTCAGCCGCCGAACCGGGCGATCAGGTCGCCCAGTTTCGCCGACGGCTGGGTCTTGCAGAGCTGGTCCACCGCCGTCATCACCAGCGGACTGTCCACTCCGGAGATACCCTTGGCCAGCCCGATCTGCCGGATCGCCGCCACCCGCTCCTCCGGTGGCGCCTGCCGGTACTCCTCGCAACCCGAGTCGGCGGTCAGCCCGCCGGCACCGTCCAGGCCGTGAACCACGGTCCGGGCGACGAAGACGCCGAGCAGCAGCAGAATCACCACCGTCACCACCGCGACCCAGGGCCCGTACCGGCGGGGCCGAGCGCCGTCCGCCGTCGGTGGAACTTCCTCGGCGGCGGACGGAGCGGTCACCGGGGTCCCGGCGACGGGCAGCGCTTCGAGTGCGGCGGCCAGTTCCTCGGCGTACGTCGGGTCGTCGGTCGCGGCGGTGGCGAGCAGGCGCCTGACCAGTGAGTCGTTTCGGGGGTTCCGGACCAGTTCGGCCAGGGCGTCCTGTTCACCGAGCGCATTCAGCCGGTCCGCCACCAGCCGGTGGAGCCGCCGGATCGGGGTACCCGATGCCTCGGCGTCCGACGCGGCGGCCTCGGGCAACCGTGGGGCGAGGCGGTCGAGCACCGCAGCGGCGAGTTCCCTGGACTCCGACGGGGTCATCCCGGCAGGTTAGCCGTTCCCGGTGGTTCCATCGTTCCCGCACCCCAGCTTCACGAAAACCGAACAACTTCCTCCTAGGCTCACCCAACGTGATCGATCTCGGGGGAGAAACGGACTCGCCACCGCTGGCCGAGGCACTGGTCGACCTTGACGCCGTCGCGCACAACACCCGCGTGCTGGCCGCTCTGACCAGTGCGGAGCTGCTTGCGGTGGTCAAGGCGGACGCGTTCGGGCACGGGTTTCTGCCGGTGGCCCGTACCGCGCTGGCCGCAGGGGCCCGGTGGCTGGGAGTGACGTCCCGGACCGAGGCGCTGGCGCTGCGCGTGGCTGGGATCAGCGCGCCGGTACTGAGCTGGCTGCACGCCGAGGACGAGGACTTCGCGCCGGTCGTCGCGGCCCGGATCGACCTCTCCGCGGCCTCCACCGGACATCTGCGGGGAATCGCCGCCGGGGCCGCCCGGGCCGGCGCGCGGGCCGACGTACACCTGAAGGTGGACACCGGGTTGTCCCGCAACGGCGCCACCGACGATGACTGGCCCGAACTGGTACGTCTGGCCCGGCACCTCGAGGTCGCCGGGCGGATCCGGGTCCGGGGCATCTGGTCCCACCTGGCCGGCGGTGAACTGGCCGGCGATCCTCGGGACAGGGCAGCGCTGCGACGGTTCGGCCGGGCGCTGGCGTCGGCCCGGGCCACCGGGCTGAGCCCCGACGTGGTGCACATGGCGAACTCGGCCGGGCTGGTCGGCCTGCCCCAGGCGCACTTCGACCTGGTCCGGGTCGGCATCGCCCTGTACGGGTCGGAGCCGCTGCCGGACCGGGTCGCCGGACTCCGGCCGGCGATGACCCTGCGGTCCCGGGTCATCCTGACCAAGCAGGTGCCGGCCGGCACCGGAATCTCCTACGGCCACGACTACACGGCCGCCACCCGGACCACGCTGGCGCTGGTGCCGATCGGGTACGCCGACGGGATCCCCCGGGCCACCGCCGGGCAGGCGGAGGTCTGGATCGGCGGTCGGCGGTGCCCGGTCGCCGGTCGGGTGACCATGGACCAGATCGTCGTCGACGTCGGTGACCTGCCGGTACGGACCGGCGACGAGGTCCTGCTGTTCGGCTGCGGCGACCGGGGCGAGCCCACCGCCGCCGACTGGGCGCGGTGGGCCGGAACGAACCCCCACGAGATCTTCACCGGCATCGGCGCCCGGGTGGCCCGGCGGTACCTGCCGGTGCGGTCCGAGCGGCACAGCGAACGGGAGCGGGTAAATGTCTGAAGCACCGATCAGGGTCGCGGTGATCTCCGGTGGTCGCAGCGGGGAGCACCAGGTGTCCCGCCGGTCCGCGTCGAGCGTGCTGGCGAACCTGGATCCGGCCCGCTACCGGCCGGAGTCGGTAGTGATCACCAGGACGGGGCAGTGGGTCTTCGGCACCGACGCGCCCGTCAGCGTCTTCGAGGCGGTGGACCGGCTCCGTACGGTGGACGTGATCTTCCCGACCCTGCACGGCCCGTACGGCGAGGACGGCACCCTCCAGTCCGTACTGGAGCTGACCGGTGTGCCGTACGTCGGCAACGGCGTACTGGCCAGTGCCGCCGGGATGGACAAGGAGTTCACCAAGAAGCTGCTCGCCGCCGAGGGCGTACCGGTGGCCGACGCCGTGGTGTCGCGGCCGACCGATCCGGACGGCGTACCGGCCGAGGCGGATCTGCGCCGGCTGGGCCTGCCGGTCTTCGTGAAGCCCGCGCGGGCCGGCTCCAGCCTCGGCGTCACCCGGGTGACGCGCTGGGAGGACCTGCCGGCCGCGCTGGAGTGGGCCCGGGCGAGCGACCCGAAGGTGCTCGTCGAGGAGGCGGTGCCCGGTCGGGAGATCGACCTGGCGGTGCTCGAACACCCCGACGGCCGGCTCAGCGTCGGCCCGCCGCTGGAGATCAGGGTGGCCGGCGAACGCTCGTTCTTCGACTTCGACGCCAAGTACGAGGACCCGGAGACGGTCTTCGAGATTCCGGCCCGGCTGGACGACGCGGTCGCGGCCGAGCTGGCCGATCTCGCGGTACGGGCGTTTCGGGCGCTCGGCTGTGCCGGGCTGGCCCGGATCGACTTCTTCCTCCGGGACGGCGTGACGCCGGTGCTCAACGAGATCAACACGTTTCCGGGCTTCACCCCGGTCTCGCAGTACCCACGGATCTGGCAGGTCGCCGGCCTGGACTATCCGGAACTGCTGGACGTCCTGGTGGAGAACGCACTCGCCCGCCGGACCGAGCGGTCCGGCGAGCGGCGGGTGTCGGCGCGACGACCCGGTAGGTCAGGCTGAGCGGCTAACGGACCCGGCCGTACCCGTACGGGGTCATCACGTCCACACTGACGATCTTGACCGGTTCGCCGGCCCGTGAGGCGTGGATGATCTTGCCACCGCCCACGAAGAGCCCGACATGGCCGAGGCTTCGATAGAAGACGAGGTCACCGGGTTTCAGTGAACCCCGGCTGATGTGCGCGACCTTGTCCCACTGCATCGCGGCGTTGTGTGGCAGTGACTTGCCGGCCGCCGCCCAGGCGGCGAGGGTCAGGCCGGAGCAGTCGTACCCGTTCGGCCCTTCGGCCGCGTACACGTACGGCTTGCCGATCGCGTTGTAGGCGTACCGGACGGCGACGCCCGCCTTGCCGGACACCGCCGGAATGTTGCCGCTGTACTTGCTGCCCGGCGAGGTCTCCGAGCCGTACGCCTGGCGGCGCATCTGGTAGAGCTTGGACAGCTCGCCCTCGATCCGCTTCTTGCCGGCGGCCAACTGCTTCGCCTGGGCGGTCTGCCGGGCCAGTGTGGCGTCGAGCCGGGCCTTCTCGTCGAGGTACTGGCGCTGTGCCGCGTCGAACCCGGCGATCTGCCGATCACGATCGCGGGCCAACTGTTCGAGTGCGCTGAGCCGGTTGACCAGACTGTTGCTGTCACCCCGCCCGAGCAGCACGTTCGCCGCAGTCAAACCGCCACCGGTCTTGTATGCCCGGCTGGCGAGTTCGGCCGCCTCCGCGCGGGCCTGTCCTGCCTGCTGTTCCAGCGGCCCGAGCCGGGCACCGAGGGTGGCGACGGCGGCCTTGCTGTCCTTGATCTCCTCGTTGAGCTTGTTGTACGACTCGACGACCTTTTCCAACTCGGTCGAGGCCTTGTTGATCTGCTGCGTGAGCTCGCTGGCCGAAGGCTCGGCCCGAGCCGCCGACATCGGGGCGACGAGCGCCGCCGAGAGGCCGGCTACGACGAGGGTCCGCAGCAGGATCCGCACCGAAGACAACGTGTGCAGAACCCCTTCTTCCGTAACGCCGCCGCGTAACGCGTAGCCCGCGACGACACCGACCGGCGCCACCCGGGGGAGGATGACTGACGACCGGGCCGGCGGATTCAAGGTAGCCGGGGTCGAGGATTACCGACAGTGGCCGGAGGGCGATGTGCGTCGGTAGCGAGTGATACCCCTAATGTCGGGTTCACTGTTCGTGTCGAACATGGACCGAAGCGTGATCTTTGCTGATCGGATGGACGAGGCCGAGATCATGTCTGGCGCTTCGCCCCTTTGGTCGGTCTTGGCGGATGGCGGCCCGGGTCGACAGTGGGCAAACCAGTACGAGATCGGACAGAAGCCAGGCAATGGTTTAGCTGCCGCCTGGAAATCTGCCAGGTGGCTGTCTGCGCCCCTTCCACTTGCTGGCGTGCGCTTCGCACAATGGAAGCAGAGCCGAAAGGCTTCCCGGGGGGCGCAGGGAACGGGGCGTAGTTGCCAACAGGGGGGCGAGGCCGCGTGCAATGAACGAGCCGTAGTCGCGAGCGATCAGCAGACCGAGACCGTGTGCAAGACGACCGGCATCCGGCTGCCACCAGATGCCGGTCTCGATGAACCTTCCACGACAGCCCGCCTCAGGAGCCGTTGGAGGCAAGAATGGAGCCTACTCGCCCCACCGTCCACCTGCCAGATCTGTCATTCGAGGTATCCGAAGCGGCCCGAGCGCGTCCTCCGGTCGACCTGTATCGGCAACCCGGCGTCCGGGTCACCAGTGAGGCGTTCATCGTCGCCGGCCGGCGCTTCACGATCGCGGAACTCACCCAGTTGACCACGGCCCGGGGACCGCACGACCGGCTGACGCTGCGTGCGGTGGCGGTCACCGCGGCGGTGCTGGTCGGCATCGGCATCGCCCTGGGTTACACCGGTGACCTCTACCGGCTCCCCGCGGCCACGTACGCGGGCCTCGGCCTCGCGGCGTTCGTACCGGTGGGCCTCGCGGTGGTCGGACACCGGTGGCGGCCTCCGGCGTACGAGTTGTGGGGGCGGTACCAGGGGTCCATGGTCCTGCTGTTCAGTTCCGACCACGAGCGGCAGTTCGGTCAGGTGACCCGTGCGTTGATCCGCGCCCGGGAGGCGACCCGACTGGGCGGACTGGCCTATCCGCTGGCCTCGGACACCCCGTACGAGCCGATGTCCTAGCGCCGATCCGATCGACTGGTCCGGTGGCGGCGCTGCCGCTGCCGGACCGGCCAGTTCCGGATGACGGTCGGAGCGATGGTCAGGCGAGCGAGGCGGCGATCTCCGAGATCCGCCGGAGCGAACCGGTCGGGGTCAGCGCGGCCTCCCGCAGGTCGGTGAAGGTCCGCAGGTGGGCGGTGACCGCCTCCGGATCGTCGATAACGTCCTCCAGCCCGGTGCTCTCCAGGTAGACGACGTCGGCGTCCTCCCCCCGGGCGAAGCGCACGATCACGAACTGCCCGAGCGGGGTGTAGACGGTGGAGGTGAACGGCAGCACCTGGACGGTGATCCGGCCCGAGTCGGCGAGCGCGACGAGGTGCAGGAGTTGCTCCCGGATGACCGCCCGGCCGCCGGTCTGCCGGTGCAGGGCCGCCTCGTCGAGCACCACGACTATGCCCGGCGGATCGGCACGGTTGAGAACCTCCCGCTGGCGCCGCAGACGAATTGCGACCGAGGTCTGCACCTCGGCCGAATCCTCCAGTTTCGGAATGACCGTCCGCAGGACCGCCTGCGCGTACGCCTCCGTCTGGAATAGACCGGGCATGCCGACCGACTGATAAAAGTACAGTTCCGACGCCTCCGCCTCGAGCCCGATGTACGAGTAGTACGCGGGCCGGATCGTCTCCCGATATTGCGACCACCAGGTACGCTGTCGGGACACCCGTGCCAGTTGCACGAGTTCCTCGACCCGCCTCGGATCGCTCACCTGATAGTGATTGAGCAATGCCTTGACGTCGTTCGTGGAAATGGAGACGTATCCCGCCTCGATCCGGATCAGCTTGGAGAGCGACCAGTCCATTGCGACGGCAACCTGCTCCTGGGTGAGCCCGGCAGCCTCGCGGGCCCGCCGGATCGCCGAGCGGAGTTTGCGGCGACCCACGGTCGGGCCGTACGCGCTGGTCATCCGGAACGCTCCCTTCCAACGGCGCCGAGGCGGCCGAGCGAGGGGTCAATTCGTCTGATTCCGAGCCGCCAACAAGCCACCTGGCTACCGGCCATCTGCCAGATCGCCAGAACTCGTGCAGGCTACACGGACCGGGGATGATTCACCAGCGCGGCGCTTTGCGCCACTGCGTGGTCACGGAATGTTTCATTGAACGACGGAACATCATAATTCCGGTTTTCCGGGCTGTGCGGAATGTGGGTCGACGGGTAGCCTTTTGGCGTTGTCGCGGCAGCCGCCGCAGAGCGAATAAGTGCCGAGGAGGCCGCATGTCGGACACTGGTTCCGCCGAGCTCATCTGGCGGAAGAGCACTCGATGCGAATCGCAGCATTGTGTCGAGATGGCTCAGGTCCGAGCTGGCGTGGCCGTCCGTGACTCGGTCAACCCGGAACAGTCCGTGGCCTTCAGCGCCACGGCCTGGCAGGCATTTGTCGACACGCTCCGCGCCGGCCGATAAGAAGTCTGCCGGGAGCGCCGGACGACAGCGGACCAAGGGATTTTCCTCGACCGCCCCGTCCGGCGTCACGTGCTCAGATCTTCGCGACGTACTCCTCGATCGGGGTGCCGTCCCGGGCCCAGCGGCAGCGGCTGAGCAGCCTGCCGTGGTCGTCGAATTCGCAGCGGACGGCGGGGCCGCCGTCGCGGTACCACTCCTCGTGGACACCGACAGCCAGGCCATGGCGGGCCGTGCCCGCAGCCCTGCGCTCGCCGGTGGGGTACCACTCGGTGGAGGAGCCGTCCGCCATGCCCTTGAAGTACGTGGTGACGGCGATGACCCGGCCCTGCGGGGAGCGTTCGACCACCTCGCCGGTGAAGGGCTCGCCCCGGTAGGTCACCCGCAGGTCGTCCTCGGTCACCACCTCGTCGAACTCGACGCGCACCGTACGCACCCGGGCTGAACGCGGTGGCGGGCGTTCAGCCGGCGACCGGCTGCGGGTCCGGCTGCCGTACCTGCCGGGTGACCATCCGCTCGGCGTAGAACGAGACGAACGGAATCGTCCCGGCCAGCATGACCAGCACCATCCGGCCCAGCGGCCAGTGCGCCCGGCGGCCCAGGTCGAACGCGGTCAGCAGGAAGACCATGTAGAGGAAGCCGTGCGCCGGACCGATCGTCTCGACGACGACCGGGTTGTGCCAGACGTACTTGAGCGGCATGCCCACCACGACGAGCACGATCAACACGGCACCGACGATGTTGGCGACCACACGGTATCGGGTCAGGGCTGCGCCCACGTTCAATCCTTCCTACTGCCGGCCGAGCCGGGATAGTCGGCGGGCCGCGCGTCCGGATTCGCGTTCAGCCACGCCAGGTAGTTGTTGTACTCGGCCAGTGCCGGGTCTTCCCCGGCCTGCGCCGCCGCCGGCCGTGGCCGGGCCGAGCGCACCGGTCGGCGTACGCCCGGGGTGGTCGGCCGGTCCGTCGGCGGATCCGGCTCGGCGGTCGGATCCGGTCCACCGCGCAGCGTGTACCGGGCCTCGCGCACCCAGAGGAAGATGAGGAACCCCGCGAAGATCGGCCACTCGAAGGCGTACGCCCAGCTCAGGGTGTTGCCCGCGAGCGCCCGGCTGATCTGCCACCAGCCGAGCGCGAGGAAGCCGACGACGAGTACGACGGTGAGCACGTGACGCACGATCCACGCCGGTGTGCACAGCCGTTTCATGCCCACGAGCGTACCGGCGCCCCGGGCGGATCTCCGACGCGGCGTCGTAGTGTCGCGCTCCCCGCCGGGGTTTGGCGGTACGGGGTTTGGGCAACCGTCTAGTCGCCAACCCAAACGAGATTCCGGGGGCGACGATGAACGAATCAGTACGCCACGACGAGTTCTCCCCGGCCGGTGTCGGAGTGCCGATCGACGCCAGCCCGGAACAGCGCGTCGGGCAGTGGGACGGCGACCCGGTCCGGCACGGCGGTACCGCGGCCGACTTCGCGACCGCCGAGGACGAGATCGCCGGAATCGACCCGGTCGAACTGAGCGACGAGGACCTGATCCGGGAGATGCACAGCCTGCACCGGACCAGGCTGGACACGCTCCGGCACGCCGCCGACTCCGCACTCGGCAACCACCTGCGGCGCACCGCCGAACTTGAGACCGAGTACCTCGCCCGGCATCCGGGCCGGGAGGTCGACCCGAGTCGACTGCGGGACGGCGGCTGGTGACGGCCCGGGCCGAGCGGGGCATCTCCGCCCCGCCGGAGGTGGTGTTCAACACCGCCACCGACCCCAACCGGGTCTCGGCCTGGCTACCGGCGCCGCTGCGCGGGGACGGCGTACCGGGGGCGGAACTGGTCGCCGCCGAGTTGCGGGCCCGGTGGCGTACGGCCGGCACCCCCAACTGGTCGGCCCGGTTGCAGGTGTCGGCGATCGACGCCGGTGGTGCCACCGTCCGGCTGGAGCTGGAGGCGGACCCGCCCGAGCGGCGGCTGCCCGAGATCGCCGACGAGTCGTTGGCGAGCCTCGCCCGCGAGGTCGCGGACAACCTCAGCGCGAGCTGAGCCCGGGTACGAGCAGGAGCCATGGAACGGGACCAGTCGACGGCGGAGCGAGGCGGAATGAAGGTACGGGACAGGGTCGCGCGGCTTCGACAGGCGTACGCGCCGGACGAGCATCGGCCGCTCGGTGGCTACCTGGCCGCGATGGGCACCTATGCCGGGGTGGCGGCGGCGCTGGCGGTGGCGGCGAAGACGACCGGGCGCCGGGCACCGGAGAAGCCGTCCACGTCCGACGTCGTGCTGCTGTCGATCGCCACCCACAAGCTCAGCCGGCTCCTGTCCAAGGACGCGGTGACCAGTCCGCTCCGGGCGCCGTTCACCTCGTACGACCGGCCGATCGGCAGTGGCGAGGTGATGGAGCAGGTACGTGACCAGGGCAGCTCCACCCGGCACGCGGTCGGTGAACTGCTCAGTTGCCCGTTCTGTCTGGCTGTCTGGGTCGCCACCGGGCTGACCGGCGGGCTCGTGCTGGCGCCCCGGCTGACCCGGTTGGTGGCGACCGCGTTCACCGCCGTGGCCGCGTCGGACTTCCTCCAGATGGGGTACGCCGTCGCGCAACGGGCCGCCGCCAAGCCGTAGCCGGCGGGATCCAAGCCGTAGTCGGCGGGTCGTGTTCCGGGTGGGTTGCCGGCGGCTCAGCGCTGCATGCCGGACCAGCCCCGGGGAGACTCCGGCTCCCGGTCGGTGTCCGTGTCGGTGATGATGTCCTCGGCCACCGCCGTCTTGTCGTGCTCGGCCGCGAAGTTCGGCTCGTCCTCCGGCTCGGTGTCCCCGGGCGCCTGGCCGAGGGGCACCCGTCCGGGTCGGTTCTGCTCGTCGTGCTCGCTCATCGTTTCTCCTCCACCGTCTCGGCGATCAACCGGCCGTACCGCCGAGCAACTCGGCGACCTCGTCCGCCGCGTACTCGCCCTCGGGCAGTGCGGTGATCCGGGTCAGCAGCTCGGCGGGCACCTCCGCGGCGACCGCCCGACGCTGGATCTCGGCCTGGGTGATCCGCTCCTGGCCGGAGTAGAGGTCGTCGAGCAGTGCGTCGAGTTCCGGGCTGGTCTGGTCGTTCCGGGCATCGGTCACGGAGATCGGCTACCCGGTGCCGAATCGGCCAAACACGACGGCTTCGACACGGCGTCCGGTTCGAGCCGACAGCGCCCAGTCCGGCGTCTGGTTCGAGGTCACCGGGCCGGACGGGCCGGGTGACGTGCGTCACGACGGCGACCGGAACACCGGACCGGGGTCCGAGGTTGAAACGACTGTCGGTGTGTCCAGTGTCCCCGGGCCTCACCTAATTGCCTTCGCGGAATACCGTTCGGCTGGAGCCGCGTCGTGCCACTCGCCGAGAGGCGACCTGCACACCGACACCCGCGCCGCCCATGGCCCTGCCATGGGCGGCGCACTGTTTCGGGGTAGACGTTCACCTGGCGCTACCGCCAGGTGAACGTCAGTTACGCCGGGCGAACGTCAGTTACGCCGGCCGGGCGGGTTTCCCGCGCCGTTCCCGCCGCTCGCCGGCCGGCCGTTCGGGGTGTCGCCGGTGCCGGCACCGCCGCCGCTGACCCGGAGCATCACCAGGCCACCCGCGACGGTCCGGCCGTCCGGATCGGTGCCGGCGACCGTACCGGCCGGGCAGTTCGAGCTGACCCGGTTCTGGTCCACCTCGACCTTGAAACCGGCGTTGCGCAGCGTGGCGGTGGCGTCGTCGACGGAGCGGCAGGTCACCGACGGGACCGACTTCTGCTGGCCGTACACCAGGGCCTCGCCCGGCTTCGGGAAGTCCTTGCTCGGCTTCCCCTTCATCGCGTCGGCCAGCGTCTCGTAGACGGCGGGGTTGACGATGTCGTGGTCCATGTTCGCGGTGGTCTCCGGCCAGTCCGGGTTGGCCAGGATCCCGGCGACCGACAGCGTGGTGGTGGTGGTCACCAGCGACGCCGTGCGCTCGCTGTCCGTGGTCCCGGTCTTGCCCGCCACCGGATGGTCGATCACCCGGTGCGCGTCCGCCTCCGTCGCGCCGTTGCACTTGCCGTACGCCGACTGGTCGCCGACCGGGCACCGCGCGGCGTCCAGGGCGGCTCGGGCCACCTCGGGCCGCAGCGCCCGGTCGCAGCGCGGCTTGGCCACGTCGAGCGTCTTGCCGTCGTGGTCCCGGATCTCCTGCACCGGGATCGGCTCGCAGTGCTGGCCGTCCGCCGCCAGCGTGGCGTACGCGTTCGCCAGGTCGAGCGGGGTGGTGGCCGAGACACCGAGGGTGAACGACCCCCAGCCGTCGGCCTGCGCCGGGTCCTTCGCCATCGCCGCGTCGTTGTCGGCCCGGAACTGGATGCCCATCCGCTTGGCCGCGTCCACCACCTTCGCCGCGCCGACCCGTTCCTCCAGCGGTACGAAGAAGGTGTTGACCGAGCGGCCGAACGCGCTCCACATGTCGTGCCGGCCGGCCATCCCGGCGTTGTCGTTGGTCGGGCACCACCGCTCGGTACCCGGACACGCCGACTCGGTCCCGGCCGCGGCCGAGTACTTCGACTGGTAGCGCTGCGGGGCGTTGATCGCGGTGCTGAGCGGGTAGCCCTGCTCCAGCGCGGCGACCAGGGTGAAGATCTTGAACGTCGAGCCGGCCTGGTAGCCGTCGGTGCCACCACCGCCGGTCAACAGCGGGTTGGTGGTACGCGGATAGCTGCCCCGCATCCCCGCCTCCGCCTGCTTCGGGTTGCTGGAGATCGGGTTCTTCGGCTTGACCGGATCATCCAGCCCGAACGTCCGGTTGGTGGCGAGTGCGCGTACCCGTCCGGTGCCCGGCTCGGTGGCGGCCACCATCAGGGCGTTCTTCTTGCCGGTCGGCAGGTGCTGCTCCACGTTCTTGTGCGCGACGCTCTGCACCTTCGGGTCGAGCGTGGTGACGATCCGGTACCCGCCGCCCTTGAGCCGTCGCTCCCGGTCGTACGAGCTGTCACCGAACGCCGGCTGGTCCATCCACCACCGGTAGAAGTAGTCGCAGAAGAAGCCCCAGTCGTTGTGTACGGAACTGGTGCAGCCGTTGGTCGGCCGCTGCCCCGTGACCTTGAGCGGTACGGCCAGCGCCGCTGCCTTCTCCTCGGCGGTGATCGCCCCGGTCTCGTTCATCTGCCCGATGACCCAGTTCCGCCGATTCACCGTGCGGTCGTAGCCCGGCCCGTCGGTGTCCAGCGCGTCGTAGTAGCTCGGCGACTTGACCAGACCGGCGATCATCGCGGCCTCCGGCACGGTCAGGTTCTTCGGCTCCTTGTTGAAGTAGAGGCGGCTCGCGGCGGCCACCCCGTACGTGCCGTGGCCGAACGGCGCCATGTTCAGGTAGCGCTCCAGGATCTGGTCCTTGCTGAGCTTGCTCTCCAGCGCCGCCGCCTGGCGCATCTCGCGCAGTTTCCGCCCGTTGGTGTCCTCGCTGGCCGCGACCACGTCGTTCGGATCGGTCGCCCCGTAGGTGATCGACATCCGGACCAGCTGCATGGTCAGCGTCGACGCGCCCTGCCGGGAGTTGCCGGTGAAGTTGGAGACCAGCGCCCGGAAGAACCCCTTCATGTCCACCCCGTTGTGCCGGTAGAACGCGTGGTCCTCGGCGGCGATGATCGCGTTCCGCATCACCGGGGGGATGTCGGAGAACGGGACGTCCTGCCGGTTCTCGTCGAAGAACCTGGCCATCAGCGTCTTGCCGTCGTTGGCGTACACCTGGCTCGCCTCCGGCACTCTCGGCACCGTCAGCTCGGTGGGCAGGTCCTGGAACGAGTCCGCGCCGGCCTTGGCCGCCATTCCGGACATCGCCAGCGCCGGGAACGCCGCGCCGGCGACCACCAACCCGGCGAGCAGGGCGCAGGTGAGCAGCGTGGCGGCCTTGATCAGACGACCTCGGCGGGACTTGGACATGATCAGTTCAACCTCGGGGTGCGGCGGACAGGACGCGGTCGGGCGGCTGGGCGCGAGCACAACCGTACGCGCGCCTTTCGCCCTATTGATCCAGACGCGGCCCCGGACCGCACGGTTGCGTCGCGTGCGCCCGAAGAACTGACTGGTACGTCACATTCCCGCCGGGTACGGCGGCAGTCGGCCCGGCCGCCGCCGTACCCGGGGAAGCGTCAGCCCCGAGCGGTACCCGCCGAGGTGGCCACCCGGCGGGCCTGGACCGCGGTGGCCAGTTCCGCCAGCACCTGCTCGGTCTCCGGCCAGCCGAGGCAGGCGTCGGTGACCGACTGGCCGTACACGAGTTCCCGGGTCGGGTCCAGGTCCTGCCGGCCGGGCACCAGGAACGACTCCAGCATCAACCCGACGATCCCGCGCTGGCCCTCCGCCAACTGCCGGCCCACCTCGGCGGCGACCACCGGCTGGCGGCGGTGGTCCTTGCCGCTGTTGTCGTGGCTCGCGTCGATGACCAGCCGCTCGGGGAGTCCGGCCGCGCGCAGCAGGGCCAGCGACGCCGCCACCGAATCGGCGCCGTAGTTGGGCTCGCCCCGGCCGCCGCGCAGCACCAGGTGACAGTCCGCGTTGCCCCGGGTGTGCATGATCGCCGGTGCGCCGGAGACGTCGATGCCGGGAAACACGTGCGGCACCCCGGCCGCCCGGATCGCGTCGACCGCCGTGTCGACGCTGCCGTCCGGGCGGTTCTTCATCCCGATCGGCATCGAGAGGCCGGACGAGAGCTGGCGGTGCACCTGGCTCTCGACCGTACGGGCACCGATCGCGCCCCAGGCCACCGTGTCGGCGATGTACTGCGGGGTGATCGGGTCGAGGAACTCGCAACCGACCGGCAGCCCGAGCCGGAGCACGTCCAGCAGCAGCGCGCGGGCGGCCCGCAGGCCGGCGTTCACGTCGCCCGAGCCGTCCAGCCCAGGGTCGTTGATCAAACCCTTCCAGCCGACGGTCGAACGGGGCTTCTCGAAGTAGACCCGCATCACGACCAGCAGGTCGTCGGCGTGCCGGTCCGCCGCCACCCGCAGCCGCTCGGCGTACTCCAGGGCAGCCGCCGGATCGTGCACCGAACAGGGTCCGACCACCACGAGCAGTCGATCATCCTCCCGGTCGAGCACCCGGGCGACGGATCGTCGACCGTCGAGCACGGCCGTGGTCAGCGCTTCCTCCAGCGGAAGTTCGTGGTTGAGCAGGGCCGGTGTGGTCAACGGCACGATCTTGTCGATGCGCTGGTCGCTTACCCGACCCATTCCGGTGGTGGTCATCGTCGAGGCTCCCTCTCTGCCGACCGCCACCCCGGGGCCGGCGCCCGGGAGCCGAGCCGGCTGCTCACATGGAAAAAGCAGGGACGATGTCCCTGCTTCAGCCGGCTCTGCTGGATTCTGGTGACGTCAGGTCATGGCCGAGTCACCGGCTCCGAAGCCGGCTGACTAAACCATCGATACGAGTGCGCCACGGAAAGAACCATACCCGACGCCGGACCGGACCGTATCCGGCTGCCCACTCCCTGGTACGCCCGGAGCCCGCCGCCGCCCCCGGGCTGATCGGGGTGGGCGCCGTCGGTCAGCGGGGCCAGGTCAGCGGGGGCAGCCAGGTCGGCGGGCCGGGCAGGTCAGCGGCCCGGGTTGCGGGCGGCGATCGCGGCGTTCAGCCCGGTGGCGAAGCCGGTCCAGGCCAGGTAGGGCAGGAGCGCCGCCCCGGCCAGCCGGTCGGCCTGCCAGGCCCGGCGCAGCAGGAGCACGTTGGCCGCGTTCAGCACGATCAACTCGGCCAGGGCGAGCCGTGGCCGCCGGGCCTGGAAGAAGAGCGCGTTCCAGCCGGCGTTCAGGGCGAGATTGATCCCGTACGCGCGCCGGAAGCGGCTGCGCTGTGCGGTGCTGGTGCTGGCGTCGAGGGCGCGGGCGGCGGCGAACGCGATCGATGCGTACAGCGGGGTCCAGACGGCGGGAAACGCCGCCGGAGGTGGCTGCCAGGCAGGTTTGTCCAGCGATCGGTACCAGTCGGAGTCGGGGTCGGTGGCGAGCGCGCCGGCGGTGGCGGTCACGGCGGTGGCCAGCCCGGTCTTGACGAGAGTCGAACCGTTCATCCCGGTCTGGTACCCGATCGGGCACCAGTCATCCCGATCAGCCGGTCGGGGTCTGTTTCGCGAAGTCGACGAAGGCTCGCCAGGGGGTGGGAGTGAACGTCAATGTGCCGCCTTCGCGGTCCTTGGTGTCGCGCACCAGGACGACACCGGACAGGTTGTCGGCGACCTCCACGCACTCGCCGCCCGACCCGTTGCTGCGGCGGGACTTGCGCCACTTCGCGCCGGACTGGTCAGTCATCGCTCATCTCCTTGCCGATCATCGCGATCAGGTCGGCCGACTGAGACAGATCGAGCGCCACCTCTTCGAGCGCCCTCCATGCCTTAGCGTACGCCGCAACTTCCGCCGGCTTGTCGAGGTAGAGGGCACCCGTCAGTAGCTCGCTGTAGACAGTGGTGGGTTCGGGAGTCCTGATCCCGAGCGAGGGGAATTCCAGGATGATGAACTGCCCGCCGGTCAGGGCGAAGCTCGGCGCCACGGATCGCGGGACGATCCGGATGCTCGCCACGCCGGCGGTCGCCTGGCCTTGGAGGTGGGCGAGTTGACGTCCCATGCCCGGAGCCTGCCGGCGTAGCACTCCCTCGTCCACGATCACATCCAGGCGCGGTGGCTCGGGCTTGTGCCGGGTCAGGATCTTCTGCCGTTCCATCCGGACCTCGACCAGCCGCCCGACCTCGCGGGGCGGGATGTCCGGGTGCGACCGCAGGAGGTGTTCGGCGTACTCCCTGGTCTGGAGTAAACCGGGCAGTGCGGCGGGCTGCCAGTGACGGAGGCGGGAGGCAGCCGCTTCCAGACCGACGTACAGCTCGAACCAGGCCGGCAGGGTGTCGCCGTAGGCGTGCCACCACCCCTTCGCCTTCGTCTCGGCGGCGAGCTTCTTCAGCGCCTCGGTCATTTCGCCCGACGTGCCGTAGAGCCGGCACATCGCTTCGACGTCCCGAGCCTTCACGGCGGCCTGGCCGCCCTCGATCCGGTACATCGTGGAGCGCGACCATTCGAGGTCGGAGCCGGCGGCCTCCATGGAGAGCCCGGCCTGTTCGCGAGCCTGCCGCAGGATTCGGCCGAGTTGCCTGCGCGGTATGGACGACCCCGCATCCGTCATCGCCGGACCTCCTGTCTCAAATTGAAGCAATCAGCCGACCGATTCTGCGACTGTTTCCGGCGGATTGTGAAAAAGGAACGAGTAGTGAGGGATGCATCAGCTTAGACCGTTGCATGTCTGTTGTGGGGGCACAGAGAGTGGCAGCAGCAGGACCGCTCGGTGACCGTCAAGCGCCCGGGTGGAACTCGCATCGGGAGCCGGTCCCAGCTCCCCTGGGATCGGCTCCCGCCCACTACCCGAGGAGGCACGTGATGCGCAGGCTCTACCGGTACCTCGCCGGTCCGCGACCACACCACCGCCGGAACTGGCGTCGCCTCTGGCGCTACTGCCGGTGCGGCTTCCGCTGGCGGTGCCCGGACTCGATCGAACTGGTCCCGATGCCCTACGCGCCGAAGGTGCCGCCGCTCACCCCGGCCACGTACCGGGCGGCCGTCCGTACCCCGGCACCCATGGCTGAGAAGGCGGACGGTCCGCCGCCGGCTCGGGTCCGAGCGCGGAACGTTCGCTCCCCACTGTGGAACTCGGCGTCGGGACGACATCAGACCGGCCGGGCCGGTGCGTTGGCGGCCGGGCAGGCCGCGCGGGTACGCCGAGCCGAGGAAGCCCGACCGGCGCCGCGATGATCGGCCGCGAGGAGCGTTGGCGCCGGCACGTGCCGATGCGTCCCTCGTACCGGTGCCGGGCCTGCGGCCTCGACTGGCCGTGCCAGGACGCGCGGTTGGCACTGCTGATCGGCTTCCGAGGTGATCGGGTGGGCCTGCTGGTGTACCTCGGTAGCCACCTTGCCCGCGCCCTGCAAGAGCTGCCCGAGGTCAACCCCACACTGCTCGTCGGCCGGTTCCTCCACTGGGTACCCCGCCGCCGCTGACTGACCTTCCTCATCACCCGATGCCTGCCCCGAGCTGCCGACTTCCCCGTGGTCGTGGCAGCTCGGGGCGGGGCCGCTTGCCACCCTCCCCGGAACGTGGTTTCCGGTCCGGCTTCCCACTTGAGGCCGACTACGCGTGCACGTCCCGGTCCATTGCCGTGAGCACCAGCGCGACGCTCTCCTGGGCGGGCGCGGGCCCCAGCGCACCGGCCACTGGATCCGTGTCCCAGGCCGTTCTGCCCATTGGCCCGACCGTGTCAAGCTGGCGGCGATCCGCGCCGGCAATCAAGTAGCGGCCCTCGCCGAGCGGCCGTACCCATGCCAAGGCCCGGCTCTGTCCGTCGGGAACCGACCGCCGGAACCCGAGATCGTAGTGGCTGGTGAAGACATACAACGCGCGCAGCCGTGGCTCGCCCGAGGCCGCTACGAGGAAGTCGCGCAGACCGTCCAGGTGCCGCGCCCGGGGTGGCGGCGGGTCGAGCAGCCGCTGCCACCGAAAGGCGATCGCCTCGGGTTCACCGCGTTCGAACGCCTCGGCGAACAGACCGAAGTTCACGAACGGCCAGGCCGCCCCGAGCTGACGGAGCCCGGCACCGTCCAGGAACATGGAGATGGCCGCGGCGGCATCCCGGAGATCGGCGGTGAGGCCGCGGGCCAGCTGAAAGCCCGGCGTCCAGAAGTCGAGACCGAAAGCGCGACCACCGGACGTCATGTGGATATCCACGTGCCGGTCATCGGCGCGTACGACGGCGTGCGTCAACACCCACCCCGGCGATTCCACATGCCGCGCGTGCAGCGGCATGCCGGTCGAGTCGAACGCGTTCTGCAGCGCGCTCCGAAGGTCACCAGCCGTGGTGACGTCTGGATAGTGCGAATAGTCGAGCCCGTTCCCTTCCGGCATCGTCCCATCATGACGCGGGTCGCGCTGCCGTAGTCGCCAGGGAGCCGGCCACCGACTCTGCGGCTCGGCATCCGGATCTGCTTGATATGCAGGAGTAATCCTCCCCGAGGTTCGTCATCGGGGACCCGTTGTTGTCCCGCAGCCGGCGGTCCGCTTTCATGCTCCGAGCCACGGAGGTTGCGGACGACCCGGCCGAGGCTGTTACTTGTGCAGAGTGGCCAGATGCGTCATCGTGCGGGGGTGCCCGCCCGGCTGTCGTGGAGACTCCTCCTGGTGCCGAGGCTGGTCCTTGTTGTTGGTGTCATCATCTGGGCGCTGCTCAACGTTCTGCTGACACGACGGCGACCTCAGCCGCTCCGCCTTTCGCCGACGAGTGACGATCCAGTCGCAGACGTGCTCGCCGATGCCCAGCCCGTGCCCCGGTTCGCCGACGAAGAGCTCGATGTGGCTGACTTGCGCTGGATCGTCGGCGTCGAGGAGATGGAGCTGGGCGACGAGGGCGGGTGTAACACGGTCGTCGGTCTGGACGACACGGTGTCGTCATACGCTGACGTGGACGCCGACGGACTTGAGGATGCCTTGGCCGACCAGCCTGGCATCGACGCAGTGGAGCATGCGGATCGCGAGGTCCTCCTTGTGCGGAGCGTCCTCTCGCTGCCGGACGTACATGCAGCCGCGATCCGAGCACTGCTTGCCATCAACCGGAACCCCCGGCGGATGCCGCGACTCCGGGCGTTGCAACCCGCCGTGATGAGCGCATTGGCAGACGGTATGGCCCCCATCCTGGCCGGCCATGGGTTCGTCGGTCGACTGCGGATGAGCCTCGAACATCACAAGTCCCACATCGACCCGAACGCCCTGCACAGCCCCGGCTTCTATCGGGTCCTCGCGGATGATCGCTTCGTCCAGGTAGTGGAGCTACGGAACGGCATCGGCTACCACAACGACGATGGCACGATCGTCAACTCCCGCGTCAGGCTCACCGTCGAGGTCGTCGAGATCACGACGACCGACGTGGTCGAGTCCATTGAACTCCAGCATGGGTGCGAAGTCATCGCTGGCGAGCGTGTCCTGTCCACGTCTTACGACTCGACGCCTGCCACCGTCAACGACATCGAGCACGTCCTCGTGAGCAGAGCCCTACCGTTGTGCGAGTCCTCCACGTCGCGGGCGGCCATCGTCGACCGGTGGGTCGGTGGCCTGCCGTGGTCCGTGCCCGACAGACTGCCCTGGGAAGCTGCAGATATCGCGGCACGCTGGGGCTTCCGCAAGCATGCCCGGGACCTGTTGAAGCACGGGGGGGCCCGGAGGCTACCGCAGTCGGCTGCGGTAGCCGCGAAGCACGGACTCTGAGTGGGTGAACCCTCCGGGCGAGATCGGCACCCACTGGCCGAATCGAATGTGGTGTACGTCGGCCATGGTGCAAGCTCGGACTTCCCGCTCCAGGTCAGATGAACCAGGGCCCATCGGCCGCCGAACCTGAGCAGCACATGATCGCGGGCATCGGACCGCCCGACAACGGTGAACGCCATCCCGTACAGCGGATGACCAGGCGAGACTTCGCGGAGCAGTTCCTGAGTGACATTAGTCGCCGAGAAGTGTGTCGCCCCGCGCGGTGCGTACGTAGAAGACCAGTCGACCGGCCCGCTGCCGGGTGATCAGGCCCGCGGTCACGAGCCGCGAGAGGTGTGCCGAGACTCCGCTCGGGGTCAGCCCGGTACGGCGGGCCAGCGACGTCGTCGTCGACGGGGTCGTCAATTCGGCCAGCAGGGTCGCGCGGGCCTGGCCGAGGACGGGGGCGAGATCTGTCGCGGGTGGGTCGTTGAGCCACATCGAGCCCACGCCCCGAGTGGGATACCGCAGCACTGGAGCCCAGGGCTCGGACGCCTTGACGAAGACGTTCGGCCAGGCGAACAGCGACGGCACGAGCACCAGGCCACGCCCGCCGAGTTCGTAGTGCAGGTCCAGGTTGGGTCGGTTCACCGACAGGACGTCGTCCGACCACGAGATCATGGGATCGAGTTCGGAGAACATCCGGTGCGGACCCGCGTCGGCGAGTCGCCGTGCCCGGAACATCACGTCGCCTTCCAGGATGCCACGCATCCGCCCCCAGTACGGCGCCAGCGCGAGGTTCCAGTAGGTCCGCATCTGTTCCACGATCACGGGAAGGGTACGACGCGGCGCGCGACGCAGGTCCGACAGCGAGGCTGGCAGCCGGTCGCCGTACACCGCCGTGAGTTCCGCGCGTACGACCGCCGCTGGCGTCTTGCGGACCGCCGCGAACTCCGCCTCGGGCTCGGCGACGGGCGAGTGCGGCGCCGGCGCGAGGAAGCCCGGCAGCTTCCGTTCCGGCGCGATCACCAGGTCGTGCAGCTGCCGCAGGTCGGGTGCGGCCAGCACCGCGGCCCGGTGCCGGCTCACCCATGGCAGGTGCACGGCGTGCGCGCCGGGATCGCGCAGTACGCGCAGGCTCGCGACGACCTCCCAGGCGGGAGAGATCGCGAATCTGACACTCGCGAGATCGGCGAGGGACAGCGACATCCGCAGCATCAGGTCGACCCCACGAGGATTCATCGTAGTGCGAATCGTTGGTGCGAGCAGGCGACCGACACCGAGGGTTCGGGCATGCCGATCCAGCACGCCCCCCGTCGTGAGCCCGACGCCCGGACCCCGCACCGCGACTTCACCATCTACCTCGTCGCCGCGGTGGCGGCGAAATGGGGCTTCAACATCGCCAAGGTGGCCATCCCGCTCGTCGCGATCACGTCGCTCGGCGCTGGTCCGGGCGCGTCGGGTGCGCTGGCCGCCGCCGGCACCGCCCCCTTTCTACTGCTCGGGTTGCCGGCGGGTGCGTGGCTCGACCGCGTCGCCCGTCGCCCGGTCATGATCGCCATGGATCTGGCCCGGTTCGCGCTGATCGGCTCGGTACCGGTCGCTGCCGCCTTCTCCGCCCTGACCATGACCCAGCTCTGGCTGGTGGTGTTCCTCAACGGCGTCGCGACCGTCTTCTTCGACGTCGCGATGCAGAGCCACCTGCCGGACCTTGTCGGCGGCGGCGGCCGACGCCTGATCGCCGCGAACGGGCGTCTCGGCATAGTGGAGCAGATGGCGTTGGTCGGCGGCCCCGCGCTGGCCGGCTGGCTGGTCGGCGTGTCCACGGCCTCGGCGGTGCTGATCGCGACGGCACTCGGCTACCTCTGGTCGGCGCTCTGGATCCGACGCATCCAGCGGCCGGAGCCACGCCGGGTCGAGGCCGTCCGACGCTCACTCGCGGCCGAGGTACGGGAGGGCCTGTCGTTCGTCCGGCACAACCACACCCTGCGCGCGATCGCCGTCGCCGGAGCGCTCGTGAACTTCGCGACCGCGGGTACCGTCGCGATGCTGCCGCTCATCCTGGTCCAGGAACTGCACTGGTCGGAAAGCCAGCTAGGTCTCTTCCTCGGCGCCGGCGGCACCGGCGGCCTGCTCGGAGCGCTCTACGGAGAACGACTGTCGAGGCTTCTCGGTGCCGGCCAATCGGTTCTCGTGATCGGGCTGGTGATCGCCCCAGTCTCCTTCGTGCTACCGCTCGTCGGTCAGGCCGTTCCCGGACCGGCCGCCGCGCTCGCCTGGGCACTCGTCATCTTCAAGGTCGGCTTCGACAGCGTGGTTCTGATGTCGTTCCGCCAGCACGTCACGCCGCCGCGGCTACTCGGACGCGTCAACGGCACCCTGCGCGTGATCTTCAGCGGCGCGCTCACCCTCGGCGCGGCGGCGGCGGCACTGGTCGGCGATCTCTCCGGTCCACGTACCGCCACCTGGGCCGCCTGCGCCGCACTCGCGCTGGTGTGGGTGCCGATCCTGCACTCCCCGATGCGCCGGCAGACCCTCGACGGATCATGACCCCTTTGCCAACACCCGACATCAGGAGATGGTGGAGGCCACGGCCTCGTTCAACGCTCCTGGTCGGTCGGCCGCTACCGGCTGCGCTGTCGAACCCGGCTCCAACGCGAGTTATAGCCTGGGCCTCGTGGCTGTGATGCGCGCGTTCGAAGCTGACGACTACCATCCGAGCTACGGGATTATGATCCTCGCCGACACGAACCAGGCGTGGGAGCCGGACGAGGACCCACAGTTGCCGCATCACCGCGATCGCGGAGACAAGCCGACCGGGACATTCGCCGGATCGGGCGCCGGCTGGATCGCCGCCCAGGCCCCTGGCCTGTCGGGCCACACAGTGCGGGTTGAGCTGCACGACGCACCGCCTCCAGCCGAGCACGCCGACTTCGACGACGTCCTGGAAACACCGTTCCGATCAAGCTCGGGCGAATTGACCCTGACCGACCTGACCGGCGGCTACGGTGAGGCCGACCTCCACCTCGGCGACACGGAGTGGTTCCGTGTACGAGTCGCACGCCGGCCGACTGACGGCGACGGGTACTACTGGCTGATCCGATTCTGGCCCAACCCAGTCAGAGAACTGCCCGCCTGGTTCACCCGTAGCTCCGAGACGGGAGACCAGCCCTCGGGCGTGGCCGGGGACATCGAAGCGCTACTGAGATGGACTCCTCGGCTGCCGCTGGAGACCAGCATCGGCGATCTGGCCAAGCGGCTTCTCGTCAGCAACGCAGCCGTACGCAAAGCGCTGGCAGTCGCTGAGGCCCAGGGCCTACTGCATACCGACGGTGACGACCCGGTGCGGCTGTCGCTGGATCATCGAACCGACTCTTGAACAGGGCGAACGAACGGGAACAGACTCAACGCGTCCATGATCGCGTGCACTCTTCTGCCGCGGCGGGTGTGTTGGCACGGCCTGTGACCGTGACGCACCGTGAGGTATGACTACCTCTCCCGCTTCCGGTACCGGTCTCTCCTGATCGCCGTGTTCTCCGTGTGGCGGTGGCCGTCTACCTCGGTCGCTACCGAGGTGACACACGGTCACACACCGACTCTGACCTACGCGTTTCCTGACCTGGTGCACCGAACCGCGTCTGCGTCATCGACGACATCCTCCCGCACTCACCCGCCGACTACGTCCGCAGACCGGTGGTCCCACCCGAATCACCCACCCTCGGCTCGGTCACCTCCAGTTCGAAGCACTGATCACCACCCCACGGCAATCCGGCAACCCGAACGACTTCGCGCTGATCGCCATGCTCGGTTTGCTGGGGCTGCGGATCTTCGAAGCCTGCGGTTCGAACATCGGCGACCTCGGCGAGGAACACGGTCACCGGGTCATACGGGTACGCGGCAAGGGCGGCAAGGATGGACCGGCACGCCACGCCGAACCGCGCACCACCATGCGCTACGACCGCGCCCGCAAGAACCTCGACCGCCACCCCAACTACATCCTCGCCGCCTACATGGCCTCCGGAACGGAGCGGCCTAACATGCGGACTTGTCGATGATCGCGCACTCGATCTTGGAACTCTCTGGGTGAGCCGAAGCGGAACTGAGGGACTCCCTGCATCAGGCGCGTAGGCCGGCGACGACGATCTGAACGAGGACGGTGGCGCCGCGGTGTCGCGCGGTCGCGACGCAGCCGATCACGAGGGCGTGAATGTCGTCGGGCGTGACGTCCGGACGGATGGTTCCGCGTTGCTGCGCCTCTTGCAGGAGTTCGGCGAAGGCGGCGTTGAGGGCGGCGTCGGCGTCGGCGGGTATGTGGTATCCGCCGCCGGCCAGAACGTCCGCGATGGCGCGATTGGTGAGGCCGGCCTCCACCATGACGGTGAAGAACTCGGCGAAGTCGATGCCGGAACGGGCCTTGTCGGTCAGGGCGTGGAGGCGGTCGAGCACCACGGCCTCGATGAGCGACTCCTTGGTCGGAAAGTGCCGATACACGGTGCCGGCGCCGACGCCTGCGCGGCGGGCGATCTCGTCGATGGGCACGCCCAGGCCCTCGGCGGCCAGGATCTCGTAGGCGGCATTCAGGACGCTCTGGCGATTGCGGCGAGCATCGGCACGCATGAGGATCCTCCGGCCTGTCGACAAACGGGGCGACCGTTCCGTATAGTCAAACGGGGCGACCGTTCCGATTATAGGAGACGTCATGTGGAGCGCGCGCGACATACCCCGGCTCGACGGCACCACAGCGCTGGTGACCGGAGCTACCGCCGGCATCGGCCTGGAAATGGCAATAGCTTTGAGCGCACAGGGAGCCCACGTGGTGATCGGCGCTCGCAACGCGGCACGCGGTGCGGACGCCGTGCGTGCGTTACCCGGCAGAGGCAGCGTCCTCGCTCTCGAACTCGCCAGCCTCCAGAGCGTGCGGCAAGCGGCAAGCGACCTTCACAAGCGCTTCGAGCGACTCGACATCCTGATCAACAACGCCGGTCTGTGGTGGCAGCCGGCACAGCGCACCAAGGACGGCTTCGAGTCTCAGATGGGCGTCAACCACCTCGGCCACTTCGCGCTGACCGGTCTCCTCCTCGACATGCTTGAGCGATCACCGGCCGGGCGGATCGTCACGGTCAGCAGCAAGGCCGCCGCCGCAGGCTCCATCAGGCACCTCGACCTCAGGAACCTCGACGGGTACCGGCCAACCACGGCCTACAGCGCCTCAAAACTCGCGAACTTGCTGTTCGCGTTCGAACTGCAGCATCGACTCGCCGCGTCCGACTCATCGACGATCAGCCTCGCGGCCCATCCGGGCGGAGCGCGCACCAGCCTGTTTCGTGACGCATCGCCAGGCTTCCGCTTGGCCAACGCAACGATTGGGTGGCTGTTTACCCAGCCTGCTCAGGCCGGTGCACTGTCCGTACTCCGGGCGGCCACCGACCCGCAGGCCGCCGGCGGCGAGTACTACGGACCGGGCGGTCCCGGCCAGTTCAAGGGCGCCCCGAAACCGCACCAGGCCCCGGAACGTGCCTGCGACCCGGCCACACGACGCCGACTGTGGGCGATGTCCGAAGTGGCGACAGGCGTCGCCTACCCCTTGCGTACCGAAGCTGCGCACTGATCTATTCCTGCGACCCGGCGTCCTGCTGGTCGCGCTCGATCACGTATCCAGTCCTGCCGCGATCCGGGCGCCACGGAGCGTGACCGTCGGTGTGCCGACGAACAGCCAGACATGTCGATGTGCGGTTAGCTCGGACCGCGTTGGGCTGCCGACCTTGTCGATGTTGCGGACCGGTCCGTCTTCCCGGATATTCGACGGATGGTTGCTTGCGACGATCTGGCGGAGTTGCTCGACGAGCAGGCCGGTTTCTATCGGGCGGTTGCTGCCGAGTACGACGACCATGCGCTGCCGTTGCCCGGCGGCGATGAACTTTCCGAGGCGCTGGATGCTTTCCGGCCGACCGGCAGCGTGCTCGAACTCGCCTGCGGCCCAGGCACCTGGACCGGCCAGTTGCTGCGGCATGCCACCGACGTGACGGCCGTGGACGCCTCCGCTGAGATGCTCGGCATCGCCTCGGCCCGGGTGGGCAAGCAGCGGGTCCGGTTTGTGTTGGCTGACTTATTCGGTTGGCGGCCCGACCGTCGCTACGACGTCGTGTTCTTCGGGTTCTGGTTGTCACACGTTCCGCCCGAACGCTTCGCGTCGTTTTGGTCGCTGGTGGCCGACTGTTTGCAACCGAATGGAAGGGTGTTCTTCGTCGACGACGGGTACCGCCCGGTCGAGGAACTCATCGAGGGCGAGGACTCCCCCGTCGTCCAACGCCGGCTCATCGACGGAACGGCCTACCGGATCGTCAAGGTCCCGTACCAGCCCGAAGACCTCGAACAGCAGCTCGACCGGATGGGTTGGCGCAGCGAGGTCCATTCAACATCCGGGCCGTTCTACTGGGGAGCGGGAGACCGCGCTTGTCCACGGCAGGCCCCCTGAGTTAGCAACGGCCGCGGAGCGGCGACCGCGGAACTTGTCCCATGCGGCCGGCCCGCTCAACTGCCACGGCAGGCAGCGACCACGCTCAGCCTCGACGGATCATGACCCTTTGCCAACAACCCGTACCGGATAAGAACACCCACCACCCGACCCGCGCACCACCTCGACCCGGCGTCCGCCTCCGCCGCCTTCGACCGGTGCGTCAGCGTCAACCGGAGCATGGCCCGCGCGTTCGGCTACGGCAAAGCCGTCCTCGGCGGTCTCGCCGTCGCTCTCTACCTGCCGAGATGCCTGCTGACCCGATGGACTACGAGGTCAACCCTGCGATCATCAACCTTATGGCAGAGGCTGCTCGGGACGTGCCGTCGTACCGCGACCGTATGGCTGGCTATCAGCGGGTACTCGAGGCGCGTTCAGCAGAAACGATCCCGGAGCGCTTGCGAGGGCTGGCCGGCGACCCGATCCGCCCGGTTCGGTTGTGGGTGGCTCGGAACCCGAGGACGCCACCGGACGCGCTAGACCGGCTGCTGCACGATTCGGACAGCTCGGTTCAATGGAACGCGTTGCTGCACCTGGCCACACCCGGCACGGCCCTGGAGCGTCTCGCCAATGACGAGGCAGCGAAATACGGCAGCCGTACCTTTCACCACCGCAGCCTCGTTGCGCACCATCCAAACGCGTCGACCGAACTACGGCACCGCCTCGCGCAGCAGGGCGCGTGCCGATGCCCGGACTGGTGCGCTGGCCAAGTCCTCGAGCGGATCAACTCACGCCGTTGACAGTTCCCTGCCGCATCCGCTCACTGCGCAGACTCTTCCTGTCGGCGGTTCCGTCGGGCACCGTGTCTGGTGCCGGCGGTTTCGGGTCGTCGGCGCACCTGGCTTCCCTCGCTGGGACGGTCCAGGATGCGGTGGCCTGTACGGCAAAGCCGCCGGCCAACGCGTACTCGTAGTGGGCAGCGACTCGCAGCACGGGCGGAAGGGCCCTCCCTACCTGGAAGATCCGATAGGAAGGGAGGGCCCTTTCCGCACCTCAGAGGACCAGGAGGGCGCCCTTGGTCAGGCTGATCTCCTGGCTGGTCAGGCCGGTCCAGTCGGTGGAGAGGAGCAGCCGGTCGCCCTCGGTCAGGGTGACCCCGATGCCGTCCTTCCCACCGAGCAGGCCACGGTCGGTACCGGTGATCCGGAGGGTGAGTCCGGTGGCCACCGTTACCGGGCGGCGGGGATCGGTGACGTCGTACAGGCCGGCGCGGGTGCGCAGGTCCAGCCGGTCGATGCCGCCGCTGGACCGTACGCCGAACGAGTCGAGACCGACGCCCCGGATCTCGTACTTCCGGCCCTCGGAGCGGAAGGACAGGATCGTCGTACCGGTGCCGCCGAGTGGCGTCTGCGCGACCAGCACAGTGAAGTCGGCCCGGGACTTCGGATCCACCGGGTACGCCCCGGCCGACCGGGTCGGGGTCACCGAACCGCCGCCGAGCACCACCCGGGTGTCCGACCGGGCCACCTCGACCCGTGCCTTCGTCGTACCGGCGTAGTTGCCGCCGAGCGTGACGGTCACCTCGGAGCTGCCGGTCGGCAGGCTCGCCGTACAGCTCGCCGAGGCCGCGAAGTCGTCCGTGCCGAGCGGCGTAGGCACGTCCGTGCAGAGGGTCCGGCCACCGGCGGCGAAGGTCACCGTGGCGGTCGAGACGTCACCCGGCCACGGCTCGGCCCCGGTGGACGCCGAGACCTCCCGGAGGGTGGCCTGGAGCAGCACCTGCGCGTTCCGCCCCGACCCGGAGACCAGGCTGTCCCCGGTGTACGCCACCTCCGCCGCCTCCGGCAGCACCCGGATCACGAACGAGACGGTCCCGATCAGCCCGTGTCCGTCGGTGACCGTCACCGTCACCGGATAGTCGCCCGGAGTCGCCCGGTTGTTGCCGACGATGCCCCAGGCGGCGGGTTCGCCGTCGTCGTCCGGCTGCTCCGGCTTCTTGGCACCGAGCAGCAGTCCGGTGGGCAGACCGGCGGCGGTCGCGGTGAGCTGCCCCGGCCCGCCGTCCGGGTCGGTCGCCTCGACGCGTACCTCCGGCAGGATCGGGTCGCTGTACTGGACCGTCACCACCTCGCCCGGCCTGCTCAGGCTCACCGTCGGTGTGGCCCGGAGCGCGAAGTCTGCGTCGCTGAGGTCGAAGAAGACGTTGCCGACCGCCTCGACCTTGATCCGGGCCGCCTTCGCGCCGACGTTCGGCAGGGTCACCGACTCGGTGCCGTCGTTGGCGGTCCGTTCGGCCAGGACGTGCGGGAAGGTGTTCCCGCCGTCGACGGAGAGCGAGATCTTCACCTCGGCGACGCCGATCGGAGCGACGTCGGTGCCCGCCACGTCCCAGCTCACCGGCAGTGCGCTGCCGCCGGTCAGGGTGTCGCCGGCCGTCGCCTGCGAGGTGACCAGGAACGGCCCGGCGGTCGGGGCCAGGGTCAGCGCGGTGTCGGCGCGGCCGATTCCGCCGCCACCCGGGCGCGCGTCCCGGGCGGTGAGCCGGAAGTGCAGGGTCCGGTCACCGGGTACGCCGACCCAGTCGGCGGTGGGCAGGAACTCCGAGTAGCAGTCGACGACCTCCGGCGGCACGTTGCTGGCTCCGCCGCTGGGCGGGATCGGCGGCGCGGCCGGACAGGTGCCGGTCCTGGCGTTGGTGTTGTTTCCCGCGATCTGCGCCAGGTCCGGGAAGATCCGGGTCGGGTCGGTGGTCACCGCGTTCTGACCGGGGGAGTGGTACTCCAGGGCGTCGGACGGGCTGACGATCGCCGCCGTACCGAACTGGCGGAACAGCGGGCCGTTGGCCTTGGTGTTGTTGACCAGCGCGGTTCCGGCGGCCGCACCCCGGTCGTTCTGCTCCCACAGGTACGTCACGGTGTCGCCGTCGGCGTCGGTGGCGCTGCCGGTCAGCGCGAACGGCGTACGGACCGGGATGGTGTACGCCGCCGGAACGGTGACCACCGGGGCATGGTTGGCGGTCTCCTCGATCTTCCAGCCACCGTTGTCCACCGCGCCGCCCTTGACCGTCTCGCCGACGAAGCCGGACGCGCCCGTGGCGGCGGTGACGGCGAGCGCACCGACGTTGGTGGCCGCGACCGGTCCACCTGCGAAGGTGACCTGGAAACCGGTGTCGTCCAGTGCCGCGCCGCCGAATCCGGTGACGCCGACCGTCGCGCCGGCCGGCCAGCCTCCGATCGCCTCGATGGCGGCTTTGATCCCGGCGGTGCTGTAGTTGGTGCCTCGGACGATCGGCGCGGACTCGCCGCCCGCGTAGCTGAGCCTGAACGAGTCGCCGTTGGTGCCGAAGTCGCGCAGCGAGACGTTCTGCACCTCGTTCACGGCCGGGCGGCTCGACGTGACGTAGGTGGTGATCTCGGTGTAGCTGCGCTGCGACCAGTACGGGTCGCTGTGCGGTTGCAGGTTGTCCTGCTGGCAGATCCCGGCGTACGCCATGATCGACGAACCGCTGCCCGGCTCGTACGAGTTGGCGGCGCTGCGGTTGCCGCCGGAGCAGTTCCACTCGGTGCCGTTGAAGGTGTGGTTGCCGGCGAACTGGTGCCCGATCTCGTGCGACACGTAGTCGACGGCGAAGAAGTCACCGACCGGGGTCGGTAGGCCGGTGCAGCCGCGCGCCTTGTTGGCCCCGCCGACGACGCCCAGGCCGGCGATCCCGCCGCCGTTGACGCCGAGGCCGATGTGCCCGACGTCGTAGTTGCCGGCGCCGACGAGCTGGCCCAGGACGATCTGGTTCCGGTTCAGCGTGCCGCTGCCGCAGGAGGTGAGCTGGGCCGCCGTGTAGCAGGGGGCGGCGCCGCACGGTCCGTTCGCCCCGATGGCCTCGGCCGAGGTGTTGAGGTTGGTCTTCTCGGTCTGGTCGACCAGGACCAGCCGGATCGCCGTCTCGTCCTCGTAGATCTGGGTGACCCGGTTCACCAGCGTCACCTTGGCGGCGGTGACGTTTCCCGGGCCGAAGTAGGTGGCGTAGGACGGGTCGGTCACCAGGGCGAGCCGGTACGTCCGCAGTTGGACGTCGCCGCCGGCGGTGGCGGACGGGGCGGATCCGACGTCGTCGGCGAGCGCCTCGGCGGTGCCGGCGACGTCCTCCCGCTCGGCGAACGCCGGGTCCGGGTTGACCGTGTCCTTGACGTAGTAGCTGGCGTACCGGCTCTGGTCCTGGCGGCTGTACGGGTCGACGTACCAGACGCCGTGCTCGGAGCGGACCGAGGCGTGGAAGCCGAGCGGGGTGAGGTCGGCCCGGACCGTCGCGGTCGGATCGTCCAGCCCCTTACCGGCGTACGTCCGGATCTCCGGGTGCCGGGCGGCGAGGCCGGGCGCCATCACCGGCGAGTCCACCAACTGGAAGCGCTGGAACTCGCCGTCCGGGGTGGGCAGCGACACGACGAGCGCGCCGGTGGTGGCCGCCGTACTCCGTTCCTGTGGTGCCCGGTCCAGTGCCGAGGCGAGGCCGGACCGGTCGAGGGTGTAGCCGGTGTACCGGCTGGCCTGGATGTCGGTGGGGCCGCCGGCCCTGGCCGCGGCCGGGCCCTCGGCCAACTTCTCCCAGTAGTTGCCGGATGGGGGTGCGGCCGCGACGGGTGCGGGGTTGGTCAGCACCGGCAGTACTCCGGCGGCCAGCGCGGCGACCGCGAGGGCGGCCAGGCGGCGGCGCGGTGCCACCCGGCGGACGCCGGCGGCCGGTAACGAGGGAATGGTCAACTCTGTCTCCTTGGGACTGCTCCTCGGCGCCGGCCGATCGCGCGGGCGCGTGTCCGCCACCCAGGCAAAGCATTGATCAGTCGAGGGGGTCTGCGAACGATATGCGCCCGGGTGGGGGTGTGGATAGCCTCCGTGGCGTGACGATCGCGGATCTGACACCGGCCACTGTGTCGAATTCGCCGATCAGTCACCGATCTCGACGACGACCGGCGGGGTTGCCCCCGGCGCGGGCGGTCGATCGGATAGCGTCGTGCCCATGCCCGAGACCGGTTATCCCTGGCCGATCGAGACCACCCGACTGGACAACGGCCTTCGCGTGGTGGTCAGCGAGGACCGCAGCGCCCCCGTCGTCGCGGTCAACCTGTGGTACGACGTCGGCTCGCGGCACGAACCCAACGGCCAGACCGGCTTCGCCCACCTGTTCGAGCACCTGATGTTCGAGGGCTCGGTCAACGTGGCGAAGACCGAGCACATGCAGTTGGTGCAGGGGTCCGGCGGTTCGCTGAACGCCACCACCAACCCGGACCGGACCAACTACTTCGAGACGCTGCCGTCCGAGCACCTGGCTCTCGCCCTGTGGCTGGAGGCGGACCGGATGGGCGGCCTGGTGCCGGCGCTGACCCAGGAGACGCTGGACAACCAGCGCGAGGTGGTGAAGAACGAGCGGCGCCAGCGGTACGAGAACGTCCCGTACGGCGACGCCTGGCTGCGACTGCTGCCGCTGCTCTATCCACCGGGGCATCCGTACCACCACGCGACGATCGGTTCGATGGCCGACCTGAACGCCGCCGACCTGGCCACCTTCCAGGCGTTCCACACCACCTACTACGCGCCGAACAACGCGGTGCTCACGGTGGTCGGGGACGCCTCGCCGGGCGAGGTCTTCGCGCTGGCCGAACGGTACTTCGGCGGGTTGGCGCCCCGGCCGGACATTCCGGCGGCACCCGACGGACTGGTGGTGCCGGCCACCGGTGTGCCGAACCGGGAGACGGTGACCGCCGACGTACCGGCGCCGAGGGTCTATCTGGCCCACCGGACCCAGCCGTTCGGCGGCTCGGCCTACGACACGGTGACCGTACTCGCCACGCTGCTGGGCAGCGGGCGGGGAAGCCGGCTCTACCAGCGGCTCGCCGACGGCGCGCGGCTCGCGCAGCCGGACAGCGTCAGCGCGTTCGGGGTCGACCTGGCGTACGGGCCCGCCCCGCTGATCGTCACCGCCACCGCCCGGGACGGCGTTCCCGCCGAGCAGTTGGAGGCGGGACTGGCCGACGTGTTGACCGAGGTGGCCGACGGGGTGACCGACGCCGAGCTGGACCGGGCCAAGGCCCTGCTCACCACCGCCTGGTGGCGGCAGCTCGCCTCGGTGGACGGCCGGGCCGACATACTCGGCCGGCACACCACCCAACTCGGCGATCCGGGCCGGGCCGGGGACCGGCTGCCGGCCTGGCTCGCGGTCACCGCCGACCAGGTGACCCGGTTGGCCGCCGAACTGCTCCACCCCGACGACCGGGTGACCCTGACCTACCTGCCGGAGAAAGAGGTGGCGGCGTGAGCGAGCAGCGCGACGGAAGTCCGGTCCTGGTCACGGAGCGGCCGGCCACCGGGACCGCCCGGCCGTACGTCTTCCCGCCCGTTGTCCGGCAGACCGTGGCCGGCGGAAACGTGGTCGCCGCCCACCTGCCCGGACACAACCTCGCCGTCGCGGTGCTGCTGCTCGAAGCGGGCGCCGGCCGGGAGCCGCTCGGCCGGGAAGGGCTGTCCGGTGTGGTGGCGAAGGCGCTGGAGGAGGGGACGACCCGCCGCGACTCCACGGCGTACGCACTGGCGCTGGAAGGGCTGGGCACCGGGCTCGCCATCTCCGCCGACTGGGACGTGTTCCAGGTCAGCGTGCAGGTGCCCGTCGACCGGCTGCCCGCCGCGGTGGAGTTGCTGGCGGAGGCCGTCCGGACCCCACGGCTCGATCCGGCCGACGTCATCCGGGTACGCGACGACGAGGTCACCGCGCTGCGGATGTACTGGGCCAACCCGGGGCCACGAGCCGACGCGGCACTCCGCGCCGACCTGTTCGGGGCCGATCAGCGGGTCGGTCGGCCGTTGGACGGCGATCCCGAGTCGGTGGCGGCGGTCACCCTGGACGACGTGACCGGGTTCCACGCCGACTGGCTGACCCGGCCGGGCACGCTGCTCGTCGTCGGTGACCTCGACCGGATCGACCTCGACGCGCTCGCCACG
Organism: Plantactinospora alkalitolerans; assembly: GCF_015690345.1. Lineage (GTDB taxonomy): Bacteria > Actinomycetota > Actinomycetes > Mycobacteriales > Micromonosporaceae > Plantactinospora > Plantactinospora alkalitolerans. Next base: position 36,017 of record NZ_JADPUN010000231.1, read on the forward strand.
ACGGCGTTCGCCGGCACCTCCGCGGTGGCCGAGCCGGCGGGCGGCATCCTGCCCGTGCAGGCACCCGGCGAGCGGCGGATCATCCTGGTCGACCGGCCCGGCTCGGTGCAGTCCACCCTGCGGCTCGGCCACGTCGCGCCGCACCGGGCGCATCCCGACTACGTACCGATGACGCTCGCCGCCACGGTCCTCGGCGGCGCGTTCACCTCGCGGCTGAACCACCTGATCCGGGAGGTACGCGGCTACACGTACGGGATCAGGGCCGAGTTCGGTCACTCCCGGCGGTTCGGGCGGTTCGTGGTCAGCTCCGGGGTGCAGACCGCGGTGACCGCGCCGGCCCTGGTGGATGCGGTCGGGGAGATCAACCGTACCCGGGACGGCGGGGTGACCGAGTCCGAGCTGGCGGTCGCCCGCGCCTGGCGGGCCGGGCAGCTCTCGGTGGAGTTGCAGGCTCCCCGGGCGATCGCCAACGCCCTGGCCACGCTGGTGGTGCACGACCTGCCGGACGACTACCACGCCACGTTGCGGGAACAGTTCCTGTCCGCGGCCGAGCCGGAGGTGTCGGCGGCGGCTGCGGCGCATCTGCATCCGCAGGGCCTGACCCTGGTGGTCGAGGGCGACGCGGCGGTGATCCGGGACGAGTTGGCCGCCACCGGCCTCGGCGAGGTCGTCGACGCGACCGGCGTCGTGACCGGCCCGGCCTGACCGGCGGCTGGGAATGTCGTTGCCGGACCGACCGGGAGGCTGGGTAGCCTCGCGGGTATGAGGATCGGCATTGTGGGGGCCACCGGCCAGGTCGGTGGCGTGATGCGGCAGATACTTGCCGAGCGCCAGTTTCCGGTCGAGCGGCTTCGGCTGTTCGCCTCGGCGCGGTCGGCGGGTCGGACGCTGCCGTGGCGGGATGGCGAGATCGTGGTGGAGGATGCCGAGACCGCCGACTACGGCGACCTGGACATCGCGCTCTTCTCGGCCGGAAAGGGCACGAGCCGGCAGCTCGCCCCCCGGGTCGCCGAGGCCGGCGCCGTGGTGATCGACAATTCGTCGGCCTGGCGGATGGATCCCCAGGTGCCGCTGGTGGTCGCCGAGGTCAACCCGCACGCCGCGGCCGTACGGCCCCGGGGCATCATCGCCAACCCCAACTGCACCACGATGGCCGCGATGCCGGTGCTGCGACCGCTGCACGCCGAGGCCGGGCTGGTCGGCATGGTGGTGACGACCTATCAGGCGGTGTCCGGATCGGGCCTGGCCGGGGTGGCCGAGTTGGACGAGCAGGTCCGTAAGGTGGCCGACGGCGCCAGCGCGCTCGCCTTCGACGGCCGGGCGGTGGAGTTCCCCGCTCCTCGGGTGTACGCCGGACCGATCGCCTTCAACGTGCTTCCGCTGGCCGGGTCGATCGTCGACGACGGTTCGGCAGAGACCGACGAGGAGCAGAAGCTCCGCAACGAGAGCCGCAAGATCCTGGAGATCCCCGATCTGCGGGTGTCCGGGACCTGTGTCCGGGTGCCGGTGTTCACCGGGCACTCGTTGCAGGTCAACGCCAGGTTCGCCCGGTCGGTCAGCCCGGAACGGGCCCGTGGGCTGTTGGCCGGGGCGCCCGGGGTGGCGCTGGCGGACGTACCGACCCCGCTGCTGGCGGCCGGCCAGGACCCGACGTACGTCGGCCGGATCCGCGCCGACGAGACGGTCGAACACGGGCTGGCGTTCTTCTGCTCCAACGACAACCTCCGCAAGGGGGCGGCGCTGAACGCCGTACAGATCGCCGAACTGGTCGCTGGCGAGCTCCGGCGGTAGCCGGTTTCGCCGTTCCGGTGGTGCCGCCGGGGTTCTCGGGGGGACCGGGTCGGGTCGTCGGGGGGACCGGTTCGAGGGATTCAGCGCTGTTCGGCGTACTCGATGATTGCCTCGGCGGCGTTGCCCGGTCCGTCGATGCCGGCGTAGCGGTCCCGGATCCGTTTCGCCGCCCGGCGGTACCGCTGGTCGGCCAGCATCGCGCGGGCGGTGTCGGCGAGTTTGGCGGTCCCGGCGTGCCGCAGCGCGATCCGGCGTGCCGCGCCGAGGCGCTCGACCAGGGAGATGTTGAGTTCCTGTTCGAGTTGGAGCGGCAGGCCGAGCAGCGGAGTGCCGCCGGCCATCGCGGTCTGCACGCTGCCCTGCCCACCTGCGGTGATCGCGAGATCCACCCTCGGCATGATCAGGTGGCTGGGCAGCACACCGCCGACCATGACGCCGGGGCCTTCGAGGTCGCCGAGTTCGTGCACGGTCGCGGCGACCAGCACCCGGGCGTCCAGCGCGGCGAGGGCGCGGACCACCGCCCGGACCAGTTCGGCCGGGCTGGAGGTGACGGCCAGGTAGATCACCGGCCCGGGCCCGTTCAGGAACTCGTCCACCCGGGGCGGCAGCGGGACGTCGAGGTGGGCGAAGAGGGGGCCGGTGCAGCGCAGCCGGGTCTCCGGCCGGTAGCCGCGGCGGCCCGCCGGAGACCAGGCGTCGATCTCCGCCGCCGGCACGCCGAGCACCTCGGGCGCCTCGGTGACCAGGGTGAGGTCGCCGAGCAGCAGGGCGGCCAGGCTCGGCACCGGCGGTAGGCCCTGTTCGGCGGCGATCCGGTTGAATCCGGAGCAGTAGTAGTCGACCCGGGGCGGTGCGGCGCCGAGCAGCCGTCGGACGATCGGGCCGGGCAGGAACCGCATTGCCGGTACGACCGGCCGGGTCGGGACCGGAAGGAGGCGGCGTTCGAAGACCGGCGGTACCCAACTGGCGGAGTGTTCGGTGACCAGCCGGATCCCGGCCGCCCGGGTGGAGAGCACGGTGCTGAGGGTGAATCCGGTGACCGCGACCGAGATCTGGTGTTGCCGGAAGTAGTCGACCTCGGCCCGGACGTAGGCCCGGAGTTCCTCGTCGCTGTACGCGCTCTGCCCGACCGGTCCGGAACTGGGCTGTTCGCGTAGGAAGCGGGCGCAGCGTTCGGCGGTCATCGGTGGACCGATCACGTCGTACGCGATTCCGGCCTGGGTGAGCACGCGTTCGTGCGTACCGCCGTGGGTGGCCACCCGGACCGGCACTCCCCGGGCGGTGAGCGCGCGATGGATCTCCACCATCCGGGAGGTCTGGGACAGGTAGGCACAGTGCGGAAGCAGGCAGATCACGCCGACGTCCTCCGGATTCTGCAATATATTGGGCTTCTCTAGGTGAGTAATATATTGCCCATGTCATCGTCGGGGAAGCCCCTGTTCGACGGCGGAGCCGACAGCGCGGACCTGGAGCCGCCGGTCCGGGCGTTCCGGCTGGTGCTGCTGCTCGGCCAGCGGATGCGCTACCTGATGGACGAGCGGCTCCGCCCCGACGGGCTCACCACCCAACAGGCCGCACTGCTCACCGCCGTCCTCGCGCTCGGCCGACCGACCCTGACCGAGGCGGCCGCCGCACTGGGCAGCACCCACCAGAACGTCGCCCAACTCGTCGCCGCGCTCACCCGCAAGGGCCTGCTCCGGGTGGAGTCCGATCCGGCCGACCGGCGCCGCCGCCGGCTCGTCGGGACCGAGGCGAACGCGGAGTACTGGCGGAACCGGGACGACGACGACCACTCGGCGGTCGCGGACTGGTTCGCCGCACTGCGTCCCGCCGAGATCGTTCTCCTCTGCGAACTGGCCGAACGGGTCCTCGCCGACCTTGCCGACCGGAGGCCGGCGTCCCCCTCGACCGTTCCGGGTTATCCCGGGGCCAGCCGGGTAGACGGCGACGGCTGACAGGAGAGGGGAGCAGGATGACGACCGTCGGAGAGTTCATGACGACCCGTCTGGTGACCATGGACGGCGGCGATACGCTCACCGCCGCCGCTCGGGTGATGCGGGACAGCGCCATCGGCGACGTGATCGTCACCAATGGGGACAGCGTGGTCGGGATAGTCACCGACCGTGACATCACCGTCCGTGGGGTGGCCGAGGAGATGAACGCGTCCACCGCCACCCTCAACCAGATCCTCACCCAGGACGTGGTCACCGTGACGCAGTACGACGACGCGGTAGCCGCGGCCGACCTGATGCGGACATACGGCGTACGGCGATTGCCGGTGGTCGAAGACGGCAGGTTGATCGGACTGGTGTCGTTGGGCGACCTCGCGGTGGAGCGGGAACCGCAGTCGGTACTCGCCGACATCAGCGCCGACGAACCCAACAACTGACCCGGCGACGGGCTCGGGCAGCGCAGTCCGGCGCTCCCCGGGCCCGTCGCGTCATGCGTCCACCGGTCCGTGGCAACGACCCGGTCGGTTCACCCGCCGAGGGTGAGGCCCGGACACCCGGTGGTGAGGGACGCTCCGGACAGCAGGGCCGGGCCCGACCGGGCCGGCCCTGCTGTCC